>JAPLIX010000399.1:0-7955 GCA_026388865.1 Pseudomonadota bacterium
ATAAACTATACCAAAGTACATATATCCCGATGTGCTTTTCTTTACCTTTTTCCTATACCCTTTACCCCTGTTTCAACTTAAACACGAAAGAAGCAAAGATTACAATGAAAAGCTGGAAAATGATTTTGTAACCGTGCTGAAAGGAAAGATCAAACGGCTGCCGCCGGAGCAGTTAAAGGAGCGGATCATACGCTTTCTGCAGGAGCAGAAGATCTGTACCCTTGCCACCTGCTCGCAGAACATGCCCCGTTCAACGCCGGTCAGATACCGGAGCCAGGGACTTACCATCTATATTCTCACCGAGGGGGGCGGCAAGGTAAAAAATATCAGGGACAACCCGAACGTATCCCTGAGCATTACAGGTGAATACGCCGGCTTTCAGTCGGTTACCTGCCTACAGGCATGGGGGAAAGCGGTCATTATCAAGCCGCAGGACGGACCGGCTTATGATGGGGCTAAAAGGATTATGAACCTGGAGGAACGGCCGGACTTGAAGAACATGAACCTGCAGGCAATCCGGACTCCCATGGATATAATTAAAATCGAGGTGGAAAAAGCGCGGTTTTTAAGTTTTCCGGAGGGAATATTGAACCAGGTCCTGACCATCACATAGCCGGCTGTTGAAAAACGCCCATCTGCGGCGTTTCCCTCTTCCTTCGTCGTTGCGGCGTACCATGAAAGTACGCCTCACTTCTCAGGATTTCGGGAGCCTTGCATCTGTGCATTTTTGACCAGCCTGGGAAAAACAACTTTTTCAACAACCTAATAAGTATAAATTGCAGCACACACTTCCGAGATTGCCAGCAATCCGGCATTAAATTATTTTAATGTGCTGATGGAGCCTGTCTAAATACGGTCAGCCGGTTTTTTCCCCTGCTCAGCATGCCTGATTCAGTAACAGACAGGATAAATATCTCCTTCCTCCCGTCACCGTCCAGATCAAACACCCCGTAATCGGCAACATAACCGTCCATCATCCCGCTTGACCAGTTCTGGGAAAGGTCATACCCATCCCAGTTGAGGCAACAGACTTCTCCCTGATTATACTGGGTAAGCCGTGCAGTGAGGACATTGCCTTTTTTAGAGTTGCGCCCCGTTATCAGGTCAAGCCTGCCGTCCTGGTTATAATCATCACAGAGGATGCGCATCGGGAGGAACTCTTTCTGTTCAATATCGTTCCCGTAGACGCGCTTGGTAAAATAGTTCACCTCGCCGCCCAGTTTAAGGTGCTGATCGCGCCAGCGCATCCTTCCCAGGCTGGAGAAAATGGTCAGCTGATATTGATAGCTGAGTATTCCCTTGTTAAAAGCAATATATTCAAGCCTGCCGTCGCCGTCGATATCAGCCTGCACAAAGCTGTAAAGCTGCAGGGACTCCGGGATGAGGAATTCATTGCGCGCCTCGAGCGTGTTGTTTTTCCAGGAAAACGTGTAGATCATATTGCCGAAGGGATTGGTATCGCCGGCATTTTGTCCCATTATCATGAGCCGTTTTCCCGGGGGCTGGTAAATTCTGAAAAACCATGGCAGGGACTTTGCGATCCGGGAATAGCTGCCCTCTTTTGCCTCAAGCACATAAGAATTCGGGGCGCTCTTCTCAAAGCTCGAGACAAAAATTTCATCCCGCCCGTTTTTATTGGTGTCTGATGTATCTATGCGGACAACATGCTCGTCGGTGCCGGTTTTCAGTTCGCCGGTCAGCTTGAGCCCGCCTTCAGCCCATTTATAAATAAGCACTCTGTGCTCGCCGGATAGCAGCAGCTCGTTCGTGCCGTCGCCATCTACATCTGCCGATGTCATGCAATGAAGCGATTCCCCCGGGAGATCAAGCGAATAAAAGGACGACGCGTCAAAAAGCGGGGGCTTTTTTTCACCCCGCGGCTGCACCACGGTCTGATATTCGGATTCAAGGGGGGATTCAAGCGTTTCGTCAGCGGCCTGTTCATCGCCGGAGGCCGCAGGCCGTGCGGCTTTTGTCTGCGCAGCAGCGGCTTCTGTCTCAGGCCCGCTGCCAAGGATCTTCTGCCGCACCCTGGCACCAAAGGAAGTGAGCTGGGGGAGCATGTCATTTAAACCGATGCTCTGGATGAAAAAAGGTGTGACATCATCGGGATCGGTGCTACTGACCAGGCGTGTATCCAGGCTCACATTTGCGCCGATCTTGGTGATGCTGCCGATGAGGATATAATCTGCGTTCAGCTTTTTCCCGAGCGATACATCTGTCGTGAGCGGGTGATCTGCCGGGAGTTTGCCCAGTTCGCTGCGGATTAAAAAGCTGTCAATAACTGAAAGCCTGCCGCTCACCGCAATCCGTGAGGGCAGCAGCGATGTTATGCCATCCCTGATATAGGAAATGTCATCCTGGGTGTGGACGGAAAACGGGAAGATAGCAATACGCAGCTCGCCGGCACAAGCCGTATTACAAGCTATAAAAACAAATGCATTAAGCAATAGAGCGGTCAATAATAGTTTTTTGCTCACAGGCTGCTCCTTTTATAAAAAGTTAATATAACGCGTATACCTCAGGGCTGCAAACAGTGCTTTTGCGGCGCTGCTCACGGGGTTTTACGGATAACACACCTGAGTAGTTTTTGATACTAAAAAGTGAAGAAACAGAAAAGCATAGGACCTTACAATTCATAGCATTTTTTATGACTAAAAATTTTTTAAAAAAACATAATTTTTTATTTGACATATCAATATACCTATACTATACAGGGCAACAATTACCATAGAACCGCAGGTGTTCTATGCTCGCCTAAAAAGCTCTGACAGGGGTTACAACTAAATATCAATTTAATGGGAGGGAAGATATGAAGTACTTGAAAAAAAGCATCTACATTTGTGTCCTCGCAATCCTCATGGCGATCCCGGTATGCGCTTCGATAGCCAGCGCCCAGCAGGATTTGGATCCATTATTTATCATGAATGCCGGCGGTGGCGCTAAGCAGGACAATTTTTATGTAAATGACCTGTTTAATACCAAGGAATTGGCGCCCATTGCGTTGACCACCCTCATCGCGCTGCCCGCAGGTACACAGAATCCGGATACGTTTACCATCACCATAACGCCCGGGGATAAGTCAAAAAGCTTTACCTATAAAGACAGCTATATGCTGATTGGCTTTTCCTACGCATTAAGCGGTACACCGGCCCCTATCATAGCAAGCAATACCTACCCGCTCCCTATAGTGGCAAAGGTGCCTATCAAATCGAATTTTGGTTTTGCGACCATTGGATTAATAGTGACCAGCGCCGTCAATCTGGATCCTGCTGATGTAATACCTCCGTTCAGCTTCACCATAAAGGTTGAGCTGTCAGCTGCTGCGGCACCGGCTGCTGAGGAATAAACAGCCTCGCTGGCAGAAAAAACTGCATACAAATATTTCAACTCTTTTCAGAGGAGGGGTTCCCTTGAAAAAAATAATATTATTAGTAACAGCCTTTCTGTTTATGTTGCCTCTGTGCATCCCGCACACGGCATCTGCGGCAAGCGTGGAGAGTCAGATATCGGTACTGAAAAAACAGATGGATGCTCTGCAGCAGAAACTAAACGAGATGGAGTCACAGCTCAATAAGACCAAAGAGGAAGCAGCTGTGGCCCAGAAGCAGTCAGCAACCACCCAGCAGGCTGGCAAAGAAATTCGGCCGCCTCAAACTGAACGGGTATGTCAGGAGCAGGCTGCAGGCCGGGCAGCAGGAGCAGTCCACGTTTGACGTGACCGAGCTTGCATTCCAGCTGCGCTATGACATTACTAAAAACATATCCGGCGAGTTCCATCTGTGGTTCCACCCGAGCGGTAATGCCCCGGATGGTGAGGGGTTTAATAATTATAAAAACTGGGCGGGTCCGACCACTTTTATCGAAAGCGCATTCGCCGAGTTCCGCCATGAATACTGCCTGCCCAATGAGTTCGGCGGTCCGATAAAGGGCAAGCTGCAGGTCGGAAAATTCAGGAACTTAGCTTACGGTATTGCTCCCACCGGCGTAGACCGCGTGACCAGCGACTACGGTCTGTTCCACGAGAGCAATTCACAGTCACGCATCACCGGTATCCAGTACCTCACCAACTGGAACCAATTCAAGGCCAACTTTGCGGTGTTCAATGGCTGGTCCCTGTCAACCGGCCAGCGCTATGGCGGCCGGCCGGCCGGCATCAGGTACCTGAGACAGAACCAGATGAATATTGATGACAACAACAACAAAGCATTGAGCACGCGTCTTGCCTATGCGCCTTGTTTAATTAACGGACTTGAAGTGGGCGTGACCGGCTACCACCAGCGCCTGAGCAACAATGACATGGCAGCCTTTAATTCAATGATGGGTAGAAACCCGGGCACGAAAGGTAACCGACTCGGGAACCCCACCGATAACAACCGGGAATGGAGAACTGGCTTTGACCTCGATTACAAGTATGACCGCTTCCAATTCCAGAGCCAGTACTTCTGGGGACAGGTTGCAGACGTAAAGGCCAACTGGTGGTATGTGATGGGCGGCTATAATTTGAAACAGTTCAACACCGAGTTCTACCTGCGCTATGCCAAGGCCCAGTATGATCAGACAGCGTATCCTGACATAAATGCAAGCGCTGCATGGGACCGGTCAGAGCTGACGCCTCTTATTATCTATACCATCCACCCGCAGGTAAAAATTTACCTTGAATACTATTTCATCTATCTGGACAAACCCTCAGGGTATAATGGCAACACCAATAATAACTACGGGTTTGCCGAGTTGATTCTGTTCTACTAGTCGCGTTGCAGCTGCATTTCCTGAAGGGTGAGTGATAAAACACTCACCCTTTTTTTTAGTTCCAGGACTACCCCCAAAATTCAGTCATATAAAACCAATAAACGGCATGACCGCAGTGAAAGAATAGGATCGAGAAGTGGAGCACGAGCGTAGGGGGGTTTTAACGCCACAACAATATTCTTAGTGGCTTGCGTCACGACCCCGGCGGCGTGCGTATTATGCACGGGGCAGGCAGCTTCCAGAGCCTTCGACGGAGGGGAATGCAATGGGGTCTGGCAGGAGAGAGTTCGCAAGGCACCTGCCGTTCCACGAAGATCAAGCGGTTGTGTTGTGGCTAAAAAACTCCCCTTCGCTCGTGTAATGACAGCACTATAAATTTTGGGGAAAGTCATTTTTTTAATTCCTGTTGCAAAAATCGTTTAAAAAAATTAGACTGTCACTCTCGGCTGCACAGCACAGCCGCAATATCCATACTACGGGAAAGGTGACATCGAACCCATGAAAGTGATTCTCTCAGGAAATGAAGCAATTGCGCGGGGTGCTTATGAGGCCGGCGTGGCAGTGGCAACAGCCTATCCGGGAACACCAAGCACCGAGATACTTGAAAACATGGCCACCTACGAAGGTGTTTATGCCGAGTGGTCGCCCAATGAAAAGGTCGCGCTGGAAGTAGCCACCGGAGCAGCCATCGGCGGCCGCAGGGCCCTTGCCGCCATGAAGCATGTGGGCGTGAACGTAGCGGCAGACCCGCTGTTTACGGTCTCCTACACCGGCATCAAGGGCGGGCTGGTCATTGTGACCGCAGACGACCCGGAGATGCACAGCTCGCAGAATGAGCAGGACAACCGGAATTACGCAAAGTTTGCAAAAGTCCCCATGCTGGAGCCCGCAGACAGCCAGGAGGCCAAGGATTATATAAAACTTGCCTTCGAGCTGAGCGAGCGCTTTGACACGCCGGTGTTTGTGCGCACCACCACGCGCATCTCCCATTCCAAGTCAATTGTGGAGCTCTCTGAGCCGAAGCAGCGCCCTGCAACGTCCGCCCTGGAAAAACAGCCGGACAAATACGTTATGGTTCCCGCCCATGCGCGGCGGCGCCACCCCCTGGTGGAGCAGCGCATAAAGGACCTGGAAGCCTTTGCTGAAGAGTTCCCGGAAAACCGCGTTGAACTGCAGGACCTGTCCGTGGGTATTATAGCCAGCGGCACCTGCTACCAGTACGCCCGGGAGGCCTTCCCCGGCTATTCATTCCTGAAGCTTGGCATGGTGTATCCCCTTCCTAAAAAGAAGATTAAAGAATTTGCCCGCCAGGTGAAAAAGCTCTACGCCTTTGAGGAACTTGACCCGTTCTTTGAAGAGCAGGTAAAGGCGCTCGGCATTGAAATAATCGGGAAGGAAGTATTTCCCTCCTGCGGAGAATTTGATCCGGGAACCGCGGAGCAGGGCATCAGCGGGGCCGCCGGGGTAGAAAAAAAAGGAGCTGCGTTGCCCTATCTTCCGCCGCGACCGCCCACCATGTGTCCGGGCTGCCCGCACCGGGGGCTGTTTTACGTCCTGAATAAGATGAACGTTTTTGTCGCCGGCGATATCGGCTGCTACACGCTTGCCTGCCTGCCGCCGCTCAAGGCGGTTGATACCTGTATCTGCATGGGCGCGAGCATAGGGCACGCCATGGGACTGGATAAGGCGCTGGGGAGCGAGGCGCACGGCCGCGTGGTGGCAGTGATCGGTGATTCAACGTTTCTTCACTCCGGGATCACCGGCCTTCTTGATGTGGCATATAACCGCGGCGCCTGCACGGTTATTATCCTTGACAACTGGACCACGGCCATGACCGGCAGGCAGGACCACCCCGGGACCGGCATGACCATCAGGGAAGAGAAAACGACAAAAGTTGATTACGTAAAGCTTGTTAAGGCGCTGGGCATTAAACACGTGAAAAAGGTTGATCCCTTTGACCTGAAAAAACTTAATAAAGTTCTTAACAAGGAGCTCAACCGGCCTGAGCCGTCGGTTATCATTACCGACTCTCCCTGTGTGCTGTACCGGCGGGTCGAAAAGGGGGCGCAGCGGCCCCTGTTATATGTGGAGAGCAGTGAATGCATCGGCTGCAAAGCCTGCCTGCAGCTCGGCTGCCCGGCCCTTGAATGGGTCACCCTGCCGGTGAAGGAATCGGCAGCGCTGAAGAAAAAGAGAGGAGAGGCGTTTGTCAACCCGACTCTGTGTACCGGATGCGAACTCTGTTCACAGCTTTGCAAGAAAGGTGCGATAAGGAAAAAAGATGGAGACAACTGACCGGGTACAGAATATTCTCATGGTGGGTGTCGGGGGGCAGGGAGTTATCCTTGCCAGCGAGATCATATCGGAAGTGATGATGCGTGCGGGACATGATGTCAAGAAAAGCGAGGTGCACGGCATGGCACAGCGCGGGGGAAGCGTCAGCAGCCATGTCCGGTTCGGACCTAAAGTCTATTCGCCCCTTATTAAAAAAGGTGATGCAGACGTACTCTTCTCCTTCGAGCTGCTCGAGTCCGTGCGCTACCTTGATTTTTTGCGCAGCGATGCATTGATCATTGTCAACAATCAGAAAGTGCTGCCGCCGTCGGTAACACTCGGTGTTGACAGCTATCCGGCACGGTTACCGGAGATTATGCGGGAACGCTTCTCGCGGGTTGAGATTGTCGATGCCCTGGATATTGCCAAGCAGGCGGGAAACGTCCGGGCGTTAAATGTGGCTTTTCTGGGAGCGTTTTCCCGGCATTTTGCCGTTGATGAGAACCTGTGGAAGGAAGTCATTTCCTCAATGCTTACACCAAAACTGGTTGACGTTAATATCAAAGCGTTTATGCTGGGCAGAGAAAAAATGAATTCCTGATTGTTCGTTTTATGTTTCAGGTTTAAAGTTTCTTTAATTATTAACTTTGAACGTGAAACTATAAACTTTAAACTTTTGTAACAGGGAGGTCTATTATGATCTGGAATGAAGAATTTGAAACCCTGCCGCGCGAAGCACTTGAGGCTTTGCAGCTAAAACGGCTTAAAGCAACCGTTGAGCGGGTGTACGAGACAGTACCGTTTTACAAGAAGAAGTTTGATGAGCTGGGCGTCAAGCCGTCACACGTTAAAACCCTGAAGGATCTGCAGCTTCTGCCCTTCACCATCAAGAATGACCTGCGGGACAATTATCCCTTCGGCCTGTTCAG
>JAPLIX010000399.1:7985-20524 GCA_026388865.1 Pseudomonadota bacterium
ATAGCGCGGACCCTGTCCTGTGCCGGTGTGCACCGGGGCGACATCGTGCATAATGCCTACGGCTACGGCCTGTTCACCGGCGGGCTCGGGCTGCACTATGGTGCGGAAAAGGTGGGCGCCTCGGTCATACCGATATCCGGGGGCAATACCAAGCGGCAGATTATCATCATGCAGGATTTCGGGCCGACCGCTATCACCTGCACCCCCTCTTATGCACTGCATCTTGGTGAGGTGGCGGAAGAAATGGGATTAAACCCGGCAAAAGATTTCAAGCTGCGGGTGGGCTGTTTTGGCGCGGAGCCCTGGTCGGAGAACATGCGCGAGCAGATAGAAAGGAAATTTAACATTGACGCTATCGATATTTTCGGGCTGACCGAAGTGATCGGCCCGGGCGTCTCCAGCGAATGTTTGGAAGCGAAGAAGGGGCTGCACGTTTTTGAAGACCACTTCATTCCTGAAATTATAGATCCTGATACCGGTAAGGCGCTGCCCTACGGCGAGAAGGGCGAACTGGTATTTACCTCAATCACCAAAGAGGCATTCCCGGTGATACGCTACCGCACTAGGGACATATCAGTCCTCTCCCCCGAAATATGTAAATGCGGCAGAACTTTTGTGCGCATGCAGCGGATCACTGGCAGAACCGATGACATGCTGATCATCAGGGGCGTTAATGTGTTTCCTTCGCAGATTGAGAGCGTTCTCATGCAGGTTGAAGGGGTGGAGCCGCACTACCAGCTCATCGTTGACCGGGAGGGCAACCTTGATACGCTGGAGGTTCAGGTAGAGGTGAATGAAAAAGTATTCTCAGATGAGATCAAGCAGCTGGAACGGCTGGAAAAGCGGATTGAAAAGGATATAAAAGAGCTGTTTGGCGTTACCTGTAAGTGTAAGCTGGTAGAGCCGAAGACCATCCAGCGCAGCGAAGGCAAAGCCAAACGGGTGATTGACAAGAGGAAAATATAGCGCACAGCATTCAGCAATCAGCTGTCAGCGTTCAGCAAAAAAATAAAAGGCTGTCGGCTGAGAGCTAAACGCTAAAAGCTTCAAGGGAGGAATTAATTATGAAAGTAGATCAAATATCCATCTTCTTAGAGAACAAATCAGGTCGTCTTGCTGAAGTCACCAGGGTGCTGGGCGCGGCAGGAATAAATATCAGGGCGCTTTCCCTTGCCGATACGTCAGACTTTGGCATCCTGCGCCTGATTGTAAATGACAGCGCTAAGGCAATTGGCGTGCTCAAGTCAAGCCAGTTTACCGTCAGCACGACCCAGGTTGTGGCAGTAGAGGTGAATGACCGGCCGGGCGGACTGGCGCATATCCTTGACCTTCTGCAGAAGGAAGGCATCAACGTGGAATATATGTATGCATTTGTAGAGCGCAGCTCTGACAATGCGGTCATCATTTTCCGCTTTGACGAAATTGATAAAGCCATCAAAACGCTCACCAGCAAAGGTGTTACCGTGCTGGAGGGAAAAAAAGTATACTGCCTGTGACAAATGCGGAATGCGGAATGCGGAATTAAGTCCGTGACTATTGAACCATGCATTACCCGCAGGCGGGAAGGGTACAGCAATCAATCAATTTTCACTACAGGGGGTACTATGAAAAAGATTTTTTTATTGTTTGCAGCACTGGCGGTGCTCACCGCTCTATCACCAGTTTCTTTTGCAGCAGAGCCCTACGTTGTCGGCGCCGTATTCGCCATAACCGGACCAGCTTCATGGCTCGGGGAGCCCGAGCGCAATACGGTTACCATGGTTGCAGAAGAGATCAATGCCCAGGGCGGCATTAACGGTCACCCCTTGCAGATCATTGTAGAAGATACGGTGGGCGAGGAAACCCGGACCGTGCTTGCGGTAAATAAGCTCATTAATAAGGACAACGTGCTCGCCATTGTCGGACCGACACGCAGCGGCACCACCATGGCGGTCATCCCGATTGTGGAGAAAGCACAGGTGTCGCTGATTTCGTGTGCTTCAGCAGAGGAAATAGTACGGCCGGTCAGGAAATGGGTATTCAAGACCGCCCAGAATGACAGCCACGGCGTGCTCAAGATCTACGATAAGCTGAAAGAGATGAACATCACCAGAGTGGCGGTTATTTCCAGCACTGACGGCTATGGCATGGAAGGCCGCAAGCAGCTCAAGCGGTTTGCTCAGGAGTACGGCATTACGATTGTGGCGGATGAGACCTACGGGCCCAAGGATACCGACATGACGGCCCAGCTGACCAAAATCAAGGGCACCGATGCCCAGGCGCTGGTGAACTGGTCAATTGTTCCCGGCCAGACCACGGTGATTAAAAACCGGCGGCAGCTCGGGATGAGCATACCGCTGTTCCAGAGCCCGGGATTCGGCAACATAAAATATGCCCGGGCCGCAGGCGACGCTGCAGACGGGCTCATGTTCCCGGCCTTGAGGCTGCTCATGGTTGAAGCGCTGCCGGCAGACCACCCGCAGAAGGCGCTTCTTGCCACATACAAGAAAGATTATGAAAGCCGCTTTAAGTCGGACGTGAGCACCTTTGGCGGCCATGCCTATGATGCAATTCACCTGGTTATTGCAGCCCTTCGCGCCGTGGGCCCGGACCGGGCAAAGATCAGGGACTATATTGAAAACAGTAAAAACTTTGTCGGCACCGGCGGCGTTTTTAATTATTCTGCCGACAATCATGTGGGACTGAACAAGGATGCACTGGAGCTGTACACGGTAAAAGGCGGCGCATTTGCGCTGGTTAAATAAGCCGGCAGGGCGCAGCAGCCGGTTTTGAAGCGGGGTTTGTGCTGAAGACTGCCGGCCGGTTTTACATACATGAGGGGATACTTAAACAGCAACATGATAGGAGGAGGGTACGATGAAAAAAGTTTTTGGGGTTATTGTCCTGGGGGTATGGATGCTCGGCGCTGCCGGTTCTGTTATGGCAGCGGAGCCGTACAAGGTCGGGGCGGTATTCGCCATAACCGGTCCTGCGGCATGGCTTGGGGAGCCGGAGCGCAACACCGCTAAGATGATCCAGGAGCAGGTCAATGCCCAGGGCGGCATCAACGGGCACCCGCTGGAGATCATCATTGAAGACACGGTGGGAGAAGAAGCAAAGGCTGTCATGGCGGTCCAGAAGCTCATCAACAGAGACAACGTGCTGGCCATTGTCGGCCCCACCAGAAGCGGCACCACCATGGCGGTCATACCCATCATGGAGAAGGCTGAGGTGCCGCTTGTTTCCTGCGCTGCCGCCGAGGCCATCGTTAACCCGGTGCGCAAATGGGTCTTCAAGACCCCGCAGAAGGACAGCGATGCCGCCATCAGGATTTATGAAAAGATGAAGCAGCTGAACATCTCCAAGGTGGCCATTATTACCAGCACTGAAGGCTTTGGCATGGAAGGCCGCAAGCAGCTCAAGCGGTTTGCTCCGGAGTACGGCATCACCATCGTGGCAGACGAAACCTATGGACCGAAAGATACCGACATGACAGCGCAATTGACAAAATTCAAGGGGACCGATGCCCAGGCGATTGTCAACTGGGCTATTGTACCCGGCCAGGCAACCATGATTAAAAACAAAAAGCAGCTGGGCATGACCATCCCGCTGTTTCAGAGCCACGGGTTCGGCAATATAAAATATGCCCGGGCTGCCGGCGATGCAGCAGACGGGGTGCTGTTCCCGGCCGGGCGGCTGCTGGTGGCGGACTCGCTGCCGGCTGACCATCCGCAGAAAGCGCTGCTGGAAAAATATAAGAAGGACTATGAGGAAAAGTTTAAAACAGATGTGAGCACCTTTGGCGGGCATGCCTATGATGCGCTAAACCTGGTGATCGCAGCGCTTCGTGCCGTCGGGCCGGACCGGGCAAAGATCCGGGACTATATTGAAAATACTAAAAACTTTGTCGGCACCGGCGGTGTTTTCAACTTCTCCCCCAAAGATCATACCGGACTCACCAAAGATGCATTTGAAATGATCACCATAAAAGGCGGAAAGTTTTTGCCGGCACAGTAATGTGCAGGTTTCACGTTTAAGGTTTAAAGCTTCACGATACCTAAACCGTGAACGTTAGACTGCAGCATATGAGAGGCTAAACCGGTGCTGGATTCAGGGTTTAGCCTCTTTTTTTGTAATTTACACAGACGTCATAATGAGTTACTATCGTGCAGATTTTAGACGCGGTGTGATTGGCGGGGCACCTGTCCGCGGGACACGGGGAGCCCCGGTACTGCGTCTGTTGCTCAGGGTGGAGTGTTTGCATGTCGCTTTTCAGTCAGATACTGCAGTTTCTGTTGACCGGTATAACCATAGGCACCATCTACGGAATGGTGGCACTCGGCTTTAATATTATTTACAATGCCACCGGCATTATAAATTTTGCCCAGGGTGAATTTGTCATGCTTGGCGGCATGTTCATGGTCTGGTTTACCACGGTGCTGAAAATTCCCATGATCGCGGCGTTTGCTCTTTCTGTCATCATGGTAACACTCATCGGCGCACTGTTTGAGCGTCTTGCCATCTATCCGCTCAAGCGGCCGTCGGTGCTGATCCTGATCATGATAACCCTTGCCGGCTCAATTATTATGAAAGGCTCGGCCATGCTGTTCTGGGGCAAGGAAACCTATACACTGCCGCACTTTTCAGGGGAAGAGCCGTTTTATCTGTTCGGCGCAACCATCCTGCCGCAAACCCTCTGGATTCTCGGGATCATGTTTGTGGTGGTCATCATTCTGGCAGGATTTTTCAATTTTACCATGCTCGGCAAGGCGATGCGCGCCTGCGCCGTGAACCCGACCGCAGCAAGCCTGGTGGGCATCAGTGTGAAAAAAATGGTGCTCTTATCCTTTGCCCTGAGCGCGGCGCTTGGAGCCACTGCCGGGATCATCATTACGCCGGTAGCGCTCATGGAATACGACAGAGGGGCCATTCTGGCACTAAAGGGTTTTGCTGCGGCAGTTCTGGGAGGCCTGGGAAACGGCGTCGGGGCGGTTGTTGCAGGACTATTAATCGGAATTCTGGAATCACTGGGGGCAGGGCTCATTTCTTCTGGCTATAAAGACGCCATAGCCCTGCTGGTGCTGCTGCTGGTTCTGTTTGTAAAGCCCAGCGGTATTTTCGGCGTGAGCGAGGCAAGCAAGCTGAAAGAATTTTAAAATCACCGGCAGGGTCCAAGGGGCTAAAAGAAGTGCGGAATGCAGATTGTGGAATGCGGAATTAATTTTTACGGATGGACTCCGCAATCAGCATTCTGAATTCCGCATTTGACAGATCCCTTGACTCCTCGACCCCTGGAACCCATGAACCCTGTTACCTGAAATAATGAAGCTCAACAGACATATCTCAACGTTAATCTTTGCGGCGGTTCTGCTTCTGCTGCCCCTTTTTATTAAGAACCCCTACTATCTGAGCATTCTGGTATTTATCGGGATATACAGCATTACCACCATGGGGCTGAACCTGCTCATGGGCTACACCGGTCAGATATCTCTTGGTCACGGCGCGTTTTTCGGTATTGGCGCGTACACCTCCGGCATACTCACCGTTTACTATCATCTCCCCAGCAGCGTAGCTTTTGTCGCAGCGCTTATCCTGACGGCCATAGTGGCGTACCTGATTGGCGTTCCGTCACTGCGGTTAAAGGGGCACTATCTGGCAATGGCGACGCTTGCGTTCGGAGAAATTGTCAACATTTTCCTCAATGCGGCGGTGGATCTGACCGGCGGGCCATCAGGGTTTGGCGAGATTCCCCGGATTCAGTTCGGCTCTCTTATCCTTGATTCAGAGCTGAAATACTTCTACTTTGTGTGGGTTGTTTTTACCATCATTTTTATACTGATTAACAATCTGATTAACTCGAGCTGAAATATTTTTATTTTGTCTGGGGGATCTTTATCGTTTTCTTTATCCTCACCAGGAACATCATTGACTCGCGGGTGGGAAGGGCCCTCCGGTCCATTCACGGAGGTGAAATGGCCGCAACTGCCATGGGGGTGAATGTCTCCCGGCTGAAGATTCAGGTGTTTATCCTGAGCGCACTGGTTGCCTCGGTTTCAGGAAGCCTGTATGTGCATTTCGTAACCTTTATCAGCCCGACCACGTGCAATATCATGTTTTCCATCCTTCTGGTTATGATGGTGGTGGTGGGGGGCATGGCCAATATCTGGGGCTGCATCCTGGGAGCAGCGCTGCTCACCATACTGCCGGAATATCTGCGCGTGTTTGAGGATTACGATGTCATTGTCTATGGATTCATCCTCCTGTTTATTATCATGTTTTTGCCGGGAGGGCTCAGCCAGGGGTTTGCCATGGCATACAGCACTATACGGCGCGGACGAAGCAAGGCTTGAGGAACCGTGAGCGACATTATCTTAGAGTCATTAAATATACGCAAGGGGTTTGGCGGGGTCGTGGCGCTGGACAACCTCACCTTTCTCATTGCGCGCAATACCATAACAGCGATTATCGGCCCCAACGGGGCAGGGAAAACCACGCTGTTGAATGTGGTGAGCGGCATGCACGCGCCTGACCGGGGAACTATTTTTCTCAACCAGAAAACTATTTCCGGGCTGAAGCCGCATGAGATAACGCGTTGCGGGCTTGCCCGGACATTTCAGACCGCCCAGATTTTCGGCAACATGACGGTGCTTGAGAATGTGATGGTCGGCCGCCATGTCCGGACGCGGGCAGGCATTCTCAGCTCGGCGCTGCGGCTGCCGCGGATGCGCAGGGAGGAGCCGGTCACCTGCGAGCGGGCACGCTTCTATCTGGAAATGGTCGGCCTTCAGGACATTGCAGACAAGCCTGCTGCCAGTATTCCCATCGGCAGCCAGCGGCTGCTGGAGATAGCCCGGGCGCTGGCGACCGAGCCGGAGATTCTGCTCCTGGATGAGCCGGCAGCAGGGCTCAATACCCAGGAGACACGGCAGCTGGGCACACTTATCCGCGCCATAAAAGAGCTGGGCATAACGGTGGTCATTGTGGAGCATGATATGGAGCTGGTCATGGATATTTCAGATGAAATCATCGTGCTCAATTACGGAAAACGCATTGCAGAAGGAAAGCCGGTGGAAATCCAGACCAACCAGGAAGTAATTGACGTGTATCTGGGCAAGGAGGAATAGAAACGATGCTCCGGCTGCTCAACATCAATACCTTCTACGGCGAGATTCACGTTCTGAAGAATATTTCCCTGCACATCGCGGAAGGAGAAATTGTCTCGTTAATCGGGGCCAACGGCGCAGGCAAAACCACGCTGCTCAATACCATCTCCGGGATTATTAATGCGCGCACCGGGCAAATAATGTATAATAATAAAGATATAGCGCGCAAAAGTCCGGACCGTGTGGTTAAGATGGGCATCTCCCAGGTGCCCGAGGGACGGCAGATATTCAATCCGCTGACGGTGCTTGATAACCTGAAGCTTGGCTCCTATATCAGATACCGCCGCGACGGGAGCAGAAAAATCCAGCGCGATATAGAAGAAATGTTTACCCTGTTCCCCATTCTGCAGGAGCGGCAGAATCAGCTTGCCGGAACCCTCTCCGGCGGTGAGCAGCAGATGCTTGCTATCGGGCGGGCGCTCATGAGCCGGCCCCGGATACTGCTCCTTGATGAGCCTTCCATGGGGCTGGCCCCGCTGGTGGTCACGGAAATCTTCAAAACTGTTGCCCGGCTCAGGGAGATGAGCAAGACGACCATTTTCCTGGTAGAGCAGAATGCCCGGGCTGCCCTCAAACTGTCAGACCGCGGCTATGTCATGGAGACCGGGAAAATAATGTTTGAGGGTAATGCGCGGGACCTGCTGGAAAACAGGGAAGTGCAGCGTGCCTATCTGGGCAAAGAGAAAAAACCGATCTGGGAATAGGAGAAGCACATGGCTATCTGGGAAGAGAAGATTGAGTGTTGTCCCCGCGAGGAGCTGCAGCAGCTCCAGCTCGAACGGCTGCAATCAAGCCTTAACCGCGCCTATAAGAACGTATCATTCTACCGGAAAATTTTTGACGAGAAAAAAATCGTTCCTGAAGACATCTCAACCCTGGAAGAATTCAAGCACCTTCCGCTCACTACCAAACAGGACCTGCAGAGCAATTATCCCTACGGCCTGTTTGCGGTCCCGCTGCGCGAGGTGGTGCGGATCCACACCACCACCGAGACCATCGATACGCCGACCGTCATCGGCTACACCCGCAATGACCTGAAGAACTGGGGCACGCAGGTCGCCCGGTTTCTGACCGCGGGCGGGGTGACCCACGACGATGTCATGCAGATCTCCTTTCACTACGGTCTTTTTACCGGCGCTTTCGGCCTGCACCATGGCGCCGAGTGCATCGGTGCATCAGTTATTCCGGCCTCCAGCGAAAATATCGATCGCCAGATCAGGATCATGCAGGACTATCGGACCACGGTGCTGGTTGCAACGCCGTCCTTTGCTCTGATTTTTGCAGACCGGCTGCAAAAACTGGGCATCGACCCGAAAACCTTAAGCCTCAGGAAAGGCCTGTTCGGAGCGGCTCTTTATCGCCGTCTACGATCATTACGGCGTGAGCGAGCTCTCAGGGCCGGGCATCGCCGGTGAATGCGACGCCAAAAGCGGGCTGCATCTCGCTGAAGACTTTTTCCTGGCGGAAATCATTGACCCGCAGACCGGCACCCCGCTTCCGCCCGGACAATCAGGCGAGCTGGTGCTGACGACCCTTACCCGCGAAGCATTCCCCCTGCTGCGCTATCGCACCGGGGATATAACCAGCCTTGATTTCAGCCCGTGTACCTGCGGCCGAACGCTGGCAAGAATGCAGCGGGTCATGGAGCGGGTGGATGACGTTATTATTGTACAGGGAATACATGTTGTCCCCGGGCAGATTGAAAAAGTGCTCAAGGAGATAGAAGGGTGCGAGCCGCACTATCAGATTGTGGTGAGCCGGGAGAACCATCGCGACACCCTGGAGGTTCATGTGGCCGTATCGGAGAACATCTTCTTTGATGAGATGAAACGCCAGCGCTCGCTGCTGGAGCAGATTCGCAGCGTGCTCATGCGCCACATAGGATTCAGGGTGGAAGTCAAGCTGGTGGAGAGGAAAACGCTCGCAGAGAACCTGCAGCAATCCGGGAAGATTATTGATAAGAGAGTTTTGTAAACAGTTATAATTATGTTGGCTCACGTATGAAATATTTGCTGGTCGCTCTTGCAGTACTTTTAAGTGCACTGCTTCCAGGTTCTGCAAGCGCCTATATCGGACCGGGTGCCGGTTTTGCGGTTGGCGGCTCATTTTTAGTTTTATTTACCGCACTGGTCTCTGCGCTTATAATACTGGTGACCTGGCCGATCCGGACGATCGTGCGCAGTATCCGGTTCCGCAAAGTGTATGCCCGCAGCCGCATCAGGAAAGCAATTGTGCTTGGATTTGACGGCATGGACTATACGCTGACCACGCAACTGCTGGATGAGGGTAAATTGCCCAATTTTGCAAAGCTGCAAGAACAAGGCTGTTTTAAACCGCTGCTGTCCACTATTCCCCCCATTTCACCGGTTGCCTGGTCTTCATTTCAGACCGGGGTAAATCCGGGCAAACATAATATCTTTGACTTTCTCACGCGCGATCGTAAAACGTATGCCCCCAAGCTGAGCTCTACAGATATTAAGGGGCCGCTGCGCACTCTGTCACTGGGACGCTATCAGATTCCTCTCGGTCGCGGTGATATCCGTCTGCTGAGAAAAGGTGTTCCCTTCTGGAAGACGCTCGGCGAGCATGGCATCTTCAGCAACATCATCCGCGTTCCCATTACCTTTCCACCTGAACAGTTTTACGGCCTTCAGCTTGCGGGAATGTGTGTCCCGGACTTGCGAGGCTCGCAGGGGATATTTTCCTTTTATACTACCGGCACCGATGGCAATGGCGACAATACCGGCGGAGAAGTGTATCAGGTAAACAGAACCGGCAATCATATCAAGGCAGAGCTGTCAGGGCCGCACGACCCCATGCTCAAAGCACGTGTTGGCCTGAAATGCCCTTTTGAAATCACCATTCAGGATGCAACGAGCGCGGTGCTGCATCTCAATGGCGCAACCTGTGCCCTCACCACCGGACAATACTCGGACTGGATACCGGTTACCTTCAAGGCCTCTCTGGGGATGAAGGTGCGCGGCATCTGCAGGTTTCTGCTGATAGCAGCTGAGCCGGATTTCAAGCTCTATGTTACGCCGATCAACATTGATCCGGATAAGCCGGTAATGCCCATCAGCCATCCGCAAGTCTATGCAACATACCTGGCCAAGCGTCAGGGCCGGTATGCAACCCTGGGCCTGGCTGAGGACAGCTGGGCGCTGAATGAACAGCGCATCAGTGATGACCAGTTTATGGAGCAGTGCCTGCAGACCGACCGGGAGCGGGTGAGCATGTTCTTTGATGCCCTTGACAATATCGGCCGGGGACTGTGCGTGTGTGTATTTGACGGTACTGACCGCGTACAGCACTCCTTCTGGCGCCAGCTTGACCCCGAACATCCCGCGCACCGGGGCAGCTATCAGCAGGCAGCGGAACCGGCGATTGAGAAGATATACCGGAATGCTGATAAAATACTCGGGGAGACGATGAAAAAATGCCGTGACCGGAACACGCTGCTGATGGTGATTTCCGATCACGGGTTTAACTCCTTTCGCTACGGCATAGACCTGAACCGGTGGCTTGAGGAAAACGGCTATCTGTCACTCACTGAGAATGGGCGCGGCAAGAAAAATCTGGCAGGTGTTGACTGGTCAAAGACCAGGGCCTTTGCCATCGGCCTTTCCGGCATCTATCTAAACCTTAAGGGCAGAGAAGCGCAGGGGATGGTAGATTCCGGGGCAGAAGCAGTGCAGCTCCGGGAGGAACTTGCCGAAAAGCTTCAAGGTTTCATTGATCCCCTGCACGGGAAACCGGTAATAAAGAGGGTCTATAATGCCATGAAGATTTATCAAGGCCCCTACAAACAGGATGCTCCGGACCTTCTCATCGGATATAATGCGGGTTACCGGGCTGCATGGGAAACTGCCATTGGAGAAGTAACCGGCCAGGTCGTTCACGATAATGTAAAAGCCTGGAGCGGCGATCATTGCATTGATCAATCACTGGTTCCGGGCATTCTGTTCAGCAATCGCATGATTCATGACGAGCACCCGCGCCTCATGGACATCGGGCCGACAATACTTGAAATGTTCGGGGTTCCGGTTCCTTCCCACATGGACGGGAAATCCCTGCAGGTGGACGGCTCCGGGCAGAAGGCGATCTCATAGTCCCTTAGTGCTTCGATTCGCAAATACGAAATACGAATATCGAAGCTTTAAACAAATTAAAAATAAAAATGTTCCAAACTTCAAAACAACATATTTCACCAGAGTCGAAACAGTCGACCGCGGCTGCAGCAGCGCTGGCAGCCGGAATAAGCTCCCGCGCAGCAAGCGCGCAGGAACAAAAGCCGCGCAGGGTTGCGGGCAAAAAAGTTATCGTCATAGGTTTTGACGGCATGGACCCGCTGCTCTGTATGCGTTTAATGGAGCAGGGCCGGTTGCCCAACCTTGACCGGCTGAGAAAGAATAATGGCTTCCGGCCTCTTGCCACCAGCAACCCGCCGCAAAGCCCGGTTGCCTGGGCAAATTTTATCAACGGCGCGGGCCCCGGCTCCCACGGTATATTTGATTTTATCCACCGCGACCCAACGAAACAGGCTTTGCCTTTTTTCGCAGCTGCTGAAACAATTCCCGGTGTCGGCTACGTTGAGCTGGGCGAGCATAAAATGCAGCTTGATTTCTGGCCGTTCAATCACACCCCTCCCCGGACCGTGCTGAAGCGCGAATGGGTTCCGTTCTGGGTGTATCTTGATGCAGCAGGTATTCCCTCAACATTTTATGATCTGCCTGCTTCCTCAACTCATGGGAATCACCGCTGTCTTGCAGGAATGGGGACCCCTGACCTGCTGGGCTCTTATGGAACCTATCAGCACTTTGCCGAAGACGGCCCGGAGAAACCCGTAAGTGAAGGCGGGGGCAGGCGGTCAAAAATATTTTTTAATGGCGAAACCTCCCGGCCGCTTATTTTAATTGGCCCTAAAAATACCTTTCTCAAAAAACCGCAGGATGCAGCAATAGAATTTGTCGTGCATCGCGACCGGGAAGCCCGGGCCGCTATCGTCGAGATTCAGAAGCAGACCATACTGCTTAGGCAGGGTGAATGGAGCCCCTGGGTGCGAATCGGTTACAGTCTTTCAACCCCCGCACTGGTGCCAGAAAAAAAAATAAGCGGCATCTGCCGGTTTTATCTGCAGGAAGCTGCCCCCAATTTCAGGCTGTATGTTACCCCCATAAATACTGATCCTAACGACCCGGCCATAAAAATTACCGAGCCGCCCGCATTTCTCCCGGAGCTGTCTCAGCAGCTGGGACTTTTTTACAATACGGGTTTTCAGGAAGACCATAAAGCCCTCTCAAACAGGGTTTTCAGTGATGATGAATTTGTCCGGCAGGCAGAGTATGTGCTGCAGGAGCGCATGCAGCTGCTTGATTACGCGCTGCGCAATTATGATGA
>JAPLIX010000406.1 GCA_026388865.1 Pseudomonadota bacterium
AAAGGGTATCCCGGCCCGGGACAGTATTAGCGCCTCTTCCCCGCCCCTGCCGAACAAAAACGGATCTCCGCCCTTAAGGCGCACAATCCGTTTCCCCTGCCGGGCCTTTTCCAGCAGCAGGTTATTTATTTCTTCCTGGGTCAGGGACGGTGCTCCCCCGCGCTTGCCCACACAGATCTGCTCCGCGTCACGGCTGCAGCAGTCAAGGATATTGGCATTAACCAGGCTGTCGTAGAGGACAACTTCTGCCTGCGCCAGAATGCGCCTGCCCTTAACCGTCATAAGGCCCCGGTCACCGGGACCGGCACCAACGAAATATACTATTCCTTTTTGCTCATGCATACATGTATCCTGAACGGATATGAAGTTAAAATTTAACAGGTTAACAGGTCAAAAGGACAAAAGGTTAAAAGCCCTGTTCACCTCTTCACCGATTCACCTCTTCACCGATTCACCGATTGAAAATCTTTTCTGCCAGCCTGCGGCCTATTGCCGCGGCATCCTCTATACGTCCCGATTCGTTCCCTTCCGCAGCAGCACCGCTCTCTTCCTGAATAATGCGCCCGGCCAGATGCAGGACGTCTCCCCGCACCTCCCCATAGACGCCGATCGGCAGGCTGCAGCCGCCGCCAGCTGCTTCAAGAAATGCCCGCTCCGCAGCAACAGCGGCATGGGTCTCGCGGTCATCGAGCAAAGCGATGCACTCCAACAGGCCTTTATCAGCAGCCCGTATTTCAATGCCGAGGGCCCCCTGTCCTGCTTCCGGCAGCATGGTTTCAACAGGGATGACCTGCGCCGCCAGGTGCTCCATCCCGGCCCGTTTAAGCCCTGCCAGCGCCAGCACCAGCCCGTCGAACCGGCCTTCCCGCCATTTCCTGATGCGGGTATCAATGTTGCCCCGTATTGGCCTGATCGCAAGGTCCGGCCGGCACAGAAGGAGCTGACAGCGCCTTCTGCTGCTTCCGGTGCCGATGACAGCACCCCGGGGAAGCTCTGCGAGAGGAAATCCTGCAATGAGCGCGTCACGGGCATCTTCTCTTTTCAATACCGCCCCGATCATGAGTTCCGGAAGCATTTCCGTCGGCACATCTTTCATCGAATGCACAGCGCAGTCAATGGTCTTATTAAGCAGCGCCTCCTCCAGCTCTTTGAGGAATATGCCTTTGCCTGCTATCGACTCGACGGGAACATCGATGAGCCGGTCGCCGGTGGTGGTTATGGGTACCAGCTCAATGGTCCAGTCCGGCCAGGCCCTGCCCAGCGCTTCCTGTACCTGGCGTGCCTGGATCATGGCCAGCATGCTTTTTCTGGTGCCGATGCTAAGATGCTTCCTCAATGCCATGCTGCTTTAAAAAAGAGTGTAAAACAGTTCGCGCCTGTGCAAGCTTATTCTCCCGCAGCAGCGGGATCAGGTCTAAAGCCGCCGCCTCGCCCAGGATGTGCAGTTTAGCGGATTCCGTAACAGCGGCGCTGGCATAAATTCTTTTGCGCGCTTCTTCCAGAAGCGCCACGTACAGGGCGTATTCCTGTCCAAACTGCGCTTCAAGCTCTTCCCGTATCTTGCGGGCAAGCGCCGGTATTTTCCCGCTGGTTGATATTGCGATCGTTAAATCCCCCCGCTGCACCATAGCGGGCACAAAAAAATCCGATTCCTCGGGGCTGTCCACAACATTGACCAGTGCCCCTGCCCGGCGTGCCCAGCCGGCAATTTCCCGGTTTGTATCATGATCATCAGTGGCGGCAATAACCAGATAGTTCCCCTGCACATCATCTTCACTGACATTTCGCCGGTGAATAATTATAGCACAGTCTTCTGCCAGCTTTTGTATTCCTGCGCCTGCTTCACGCGCCACTACCGTTATACGGGCCCCTGATGTAATCAGCGTTTTTACTTTACGCTCGGCAACATCGCCGCCGCCGACAACAAGGCATAGGCGGCCGGCAAGCTTTAAACTAATTGCATAGGGACTGGGCATATAATGATTAAATTCTAATTTCTAATTTCGAAATACTAAACAAGCTCAAAATTCTAACAACTATAGTACCATTGATGTTTACCGCATTTGAAATTTGAATTTGTTTAGAATTTAGTTTTTTGGTTTTTGTAATTAAACCCCCGGGCACTTCTTTTTTTCATTTTTCCCTCTTTGAGCATGCCGGTAAAAAACTCTTTAAACTGCTCAACATTGCAGCTTCGCACGTCTTCATAACAGGCCGGCGGCGTGTTGCTGAAAAAGACGGTAAACATCGAACCGCACTCCTCGACCCGCACGGTAATGTCCTGCTCTTCAGCCTGGTCGCGGATTCCCGCGCAGAGCAATTTCCCCATGCTGTCCAGCCGCGCGTAGGTGCCTTTCTTTTTCAGCTCTTTGAGCGTCGCAAGGCCGGCAGCCATTGCCACCGGATTGCCGGAGAGCGTGCCGGCCTGATACATCCCCCCGAGCGGTGCCACCTGCTGCATGATCTCTCTGCGGCCGCCGTATGCGCCGACGGGAAGACCGCCGCCGATTATTTTTCCCAGGCAGGTGATATCAGGGGTGATGCTGAAAAGCGTCTGCGCGCCTCCCCAGACGAGCCTGAACCCGGTAATCACTTCATCAAAAATAAGCAGGCTTCCGTGCTTCCTGGTTATTTTCCGCAGCCCGCCAAGAAAACCCTGGTGGGGATAAATCACCCCCATGTTGCCTGCTATGGGCTCTACCAGCACCGCGGCAATGTCACTGCCACGCTGCGCGAACAGCGCTTCGCACGCCGGTATGTCATTATACGGCAGGACCAGCGTCTCCCCCAGATATGCTTCAGGAATTCCATCACTGGTGGGAATGTTCAGCGTCGCGGCACCCGAGCCGGCTGCAACCAGCAGGCCGTCCGCATGACCATGATAGCAGCCTGAAAACTTTACAATTTTATTGCGGCCGGTGCAGGCGCGTGCCAGGCGGATTGCGCTCATGCACGCCTCGGTGCCGGAATTTACCATGCGCACCATCCCGATGGACGGGAAAGCGTCCGTTATGAGCCCGGCCATCTCAAGCTCAAGCTCTGTCGGCGCACCAAAGCTGGTGCCGCTCGCAGCAGTCTTCTGAATGGCCCTGACCACGGCGGGATGCGCGTGTCCCAGAATCAGCGGCCCCCAGGAGCAGACATAGTCCAGGTAGCGCGTGCCGTCAACATCTTCAATACGCGCACCAGTGCCGCGGCGGATAAAAAGGGGATTGCCGCCTACGGCCCGGAATGCCCGGACCGGGCTGTTCACTCCGCCGGGAATAATTTTTTGCGCTTTGCTGAACAGTCTCTTTGAACGGGAAATCATATGAGCCTGCGCCCCCTTTCATATATGAGTTAGAGAGTTAAGGAGTCATAACGCCCCCGCAATGCGGGGGGCTTGATGGTTGTGAGCCACCCCAGGGGTGGCCATGGTCACAGGTTGTTTAGTTTAAAACTTACCATCATCTTTATTCTCGTCTTTATCCTTCTCACCCTTGTCGAGTTCATC
>JAPLIX010000343.1 GCA_026388865.1 Pseudomonadota bacterium
AGTGGGTGAATGGGTGAATGGGTGAATCGGTCAATAGGTAACGGTTCAACGCAAGCGAGTAACGAGCGATGAGTTGTGAGTGCTGAGAAATTAATGTAATAAAAAATTCAGAACTCAGGCAGATAAAGTCCGGTAAAATCAAGGCGGGGTCAACAATGGCCCCGCCTTGATTCGTATAAGGGCAATTTACGGTAAATCCCTTGACAACCTGCAAGCCCCTAATCAATAATCAAACAGAGACATTCTGCGCAGAGACACAACATGAAGCCTGACTATTATAAAATTCTTGGACTCCAGCCCGGCGCCACCGCGGGCGAAATCAAGCGCTCATACCGCAAGCTTGCGCTCAAGTACCATCCTGATCACAACCCGCACGATGCAGATGCAGAAGAAAAGTTTAAATGGGTGGCAGAGGCATACCAGGTATTAAACGATCCCCAGCAGCGCACAGCGTATGAACGGGAATTTTTTGAGCAGTACCAGGACGTGCTGCGCGAAGTCAGGAACCAGAAGGAGCGCCTGTTTTACGCGCCGGCAAATGACGTGCTGGGAGATTTCTTCCGCGGCTTTTACGGCCAGCCGCAGGGTGCTGCCAAACCCCGGGGCCGTCAGGGCGAAGACCTCAGATATAATTTAAAAATATCATTCGCTGATGCCGCGCTCGGTGCTGATATTGAAGTGAAGATTCCCTATCAGAAAGAATGCACGGTCTGTCACGGCAGCGGCGCAAAATCCGGAAGCAGTGCTCATGTATGCCCGCAGTGCCGCGGCAACGGCCGGGTGACAAGCAGGCCGGGATCACTGGAAGTGTATCGGATCTGCCGTGCCTGTGGCGGGAAAGGCGTGGTGGAAACTTCACCCTGCGGCAAGTGTAATGGCCGCGGCACAGTGGACTCGCGCCGGTCGCTCACGGTTCCGGTACCGCCGGGCGTTGAAACCGGCACCAGGCTGCGGGTTCGGGGCCAGGGCACGGCAGGTTATTTTGGCGGCCAGGCGGGAGACCTGGTGGTGGTTATTCAGGTTGAGCCGCACCCGTTGCTGAAGCGCGACGGGCTCAATATACGGTGCGAGGTTCCCGTACCTGTTTTTACGGTCCTGCTGGGGGGAAGCATAGCTATTCCAACGCTTGAGGGATCAGAGGTAATAAAAATTTCTCAGGGTACTGAAACGGATGCGGAGATTAAGCTCTCGGGCAGGGGGGTAGTATCTTCACAGCAGAAAAAACGGGGTGATCTCATCGTCCAGCTCAGGATCGAGCTGCCGAAAAAACTATCCCGCAGGGATAAAGTGCTGCTCACCGCATTTGTGAGGCAACACGACCCTTCCCGGTATTCTGCCAGCAGCCAGTTTATGAAGCTGCTGAAAACCAGGTAGCGCGTCACGGGGCGGGTTCCGGTTCTGGTGACTCTTTCTTTCTCCCCAGGACCGCCATGAGCGTCTGATTGACCACATCAGGAGTTGGCGTCAGCACGGCGCCGATAATAAATGCAACCAGTATGGCATATTTGCGATTTGAGCGGAGCTGCTTCTCTTTTACCATGCCGATTTTTTCCAGAAAAAAGAGAAAAATGGGGATTTCAAAGATAACACCAAAGGCTAACAGGAATGAGCAGCTGAAGGACAGGTATTCTTTAATGGAGGGAAGAATCTTAATTGAATCGGAAGTGTAGCTGACGAAGAACTTGAATGCCACGGGGAATACAATGTAATAGCCGAACGCTATGCCAATGAGAAACAGAAGAGTTCCCAAAAAAATGAAGGGTACTGCATAGCGCTTCTCATTCTCATACAGCCCGGGAGCAACAAAGTGCCAGAGCTGATGCAGTATCACCGGGCTCGCAAACAATATGCCCGCGAAGAAAGACAGCTTCATATAAGTGAAAAAAGCATCGGTAAGGCCGGTGTTGATTGTAGAGCGGTGCCGAAAGGAACCGGAAAATTTTATCCGCAAAGTAATAGGACGCACCGAAGCCGCAGCCAACGGCAATAAGGCAGATTATCAGGCGCTTGCGCAGTTCCTCGAGATGTTCGGTAAAAGCAAGTTTTTCATCGGCCATTTATTTTTCCGCTTCCGGTGCTTTTTGTTGATCGGCGACGATGGGTGTTTCAGGAGCTTTACCCGGGGAGGAAGGCTGCGGGGTTGATGGTGCACTCTGTGGTTTGTGATCCAGACTGGCAAGGTCAAAATTTTCCCGTATATCATCAGTGGCACGGCGAAATTCACCCAGTGCCCGGCCTAAGGCCTTGGCGATATCGGGAAGTTTTTTGGGGCCGATAACGATCAGGGCAACAACAAAAATTAATATAAGCTCCGGCATTCCAATGCCAAACATATGATATTCACCAGCACGTTTATATACTGCTCTATATGTATAATGCTTTAACTTTAATGTCAATTGTTTCCCGTGAAAAACGGTATTCTGCAAGCCGGCAGCATGCGCTAACGAAATAAATATTTAACAAGGAAGGGTTCCCTATGCATAAAACCATCGTGGTAAAAGATCAGCGCTATCTGAATCATATTACCGGCGAGAACCACCCGGAAAGTCCCCAGCGGCTTGAAAGAATCTATCGCATGCTTCTGGATGAGGACCTATCAGGGCGATTTGCTGAAGTGCCGCCGCGTGCTGCAACAAAAGAGGAACTGGCCTTGAATCATGCGCCGGACTATATAGAGCGCATAGAACAAACCGCCGGGAAACCCCATACCATGCTTGACCCGGACACACAAGCGTCAGCGGGCTCCTGGGACGCTGCGGTGTTTGCAGCAGGCGGGGTATTATCTGCGCTGGAGTTGCTGATGGACGGCAGGGCTGATAATGGGTTTGCCCTGATCCGTCCTCCCGGCCATCATGCTGAAACGTCCAGGGCCATGGGGTTCTGTCTGTTCAACAATATTGCCATTGGAGCCCACTATCTCATTAAGCACTATAAGCTGGAGAGAATTCTCATTATTGACTGGGATCTCCACCATGGCAACGGTACCCAGAAGTCATTTTACGCCAGCCCGGAGGTTCTCTATTGTTCAACACATCAGTATCCTTATTATCCGGGTACCGGATCCATTGAGGAGACTGGCGAAGGGAAAGGCCGCGGATACACCGTAAATATACCGCTGCGCGGCGGGCAGAGCGACGCGGATTATATAACATTGTTTCAGGAAATAATCATCCCTGTGGCAGATGAGTATAAACCGCAGTTTATTTTAATCTCTGCAGGCTATGACCCGTATTATCGTGACCCGCTGGGTGCCATGCAGGTGACCCCTGAGGGTTTTTCAGCCATGACGGCACTGCTCATGGGCTGTGCTGCGCAACAGTGCGGGGGGAAGGTTTTAGCTGTGCTCGAAGGCGGTTATCATCTGGAGGGCATTGCTGAATCGGCAAAAAGAACCCTTTTAACCTTGATTGATGACCATAGAGCCGTGACTCAAAACAAACCTTCTGAAAAACCTTTATTAGAGACCGAGACGGTAATGAAAATGGTAAAAAGGGTGCATTCGGCATTCTGGAAAGCGCTCGCGTAGGACGGGGCATTAAAGGTTCCCCATAAACTGTTTAATGAGGGTGTCAAGGAAAGCGCAGCACCGTTAATTTTAGAAGTTAAGTCAGGAAATTAAACATAAAGTATAAACTTTGACTCAAATAATTTCTTGACTTTACATCCTGAATAGGTAAATCTATAAAAGTTATATACAGCCTGGCAACGGGGTAAAATAACGTGAAATTAGAAAGATTTGCTGAATTGGAAAAAAAAATCCAACTCGTTATTGAGCGGCATAATCTGCTGAAGCACGATAAGGAGAAAGTTGAAGCACGGCTTGCGTATAAAAATAAAGAAAGTGAAGAAGTTAAGAAGCAGCTGGAGAAAATACTGAAAGACCGGGACGTGCTAAGAAAAAAACTGGACAGTCTTATTGAAAAACTTGATTTTTTAGAATCAGCATGAAAAGAGATTCGTGATGCAAGAGCCTGTTCAAATAGAAGTCCTTGGGCAAAAATTTACTTTAAAGGGAAATTATGATAATGAGTATGTCGACCGGGTTGAAAAATATATTAATGATAAGATACAGGAGGTTCAAAAGCAGACAGCAGCTATCAGTACGCATAATTTGCTGATACTGGTAGCTCTTAATCTGGCAGATGAATGCTTTAAAAAAGAAGAGGAACTTGCAGAAGTAAGGAAGAAGATAGAGGGAACTGCGGAGCGTTTAATTGATATAATTGATAGAACAATAAGTTAGTTATTCAGGGGTGTAGTGAATTCAGTAAAGGGACAGAGCTTGATTTTGCAGGATGTTTGCAAGCATAGGGTTTTTATAACACTTACGTAAAATATAACGTGTTACATGGTTAAGAGGAATTACCGTTTACCCTGAGGAATCAATGGTTATGCAACGACTGATACATAGATTGTCTGGGATCAATAAATCCTCATGGAAGTACCGTATAGATGGTAACTGATAATGTTACAAAAGCCCTGTCCGAAATCTGCAAAAAGCCTGTGTTTATGGAGGAATAAGTAAGCAGCCGGTTCCTGCTGTTCATAAACAGGAGGCTTTCCTTTTACTGTGATTCCCCGCAGCTGAATTCCATTTCTTTGAACTCCCCTGATTGTTTAGCAATTAGCGTGACACCAAAAAATGAGTGACACACATTAACGTTTAATCCTTTAAAGGGGGTGATATAACCTTGCAAGAATTACTAAAATTATTACTGGCTTTAGGCGCAGGTGCCATACTGGGCGCTGGCATAGGTTTTTGGGTCAGAAAACGACTTGCAGAAGGTAAGGTGGGATCTGCTGAGGAGCATTCCAGAAAAATATTGGTGGAAGCTGAAAAGCAGGCAGAGAACATCAGGAAGGAAGCACAGCTTCAGTCCAAGGAAGATCTCTACCGTGCCAAAGCAGATTTTGAGCGGGAGACCAGGAATAAGCGTCAGGACCTGCAGAAAATAGCTTACCCGGCGGGAGAAGAACCTGGAGAGCCGGGAAAAAGCCGTGAAGGACATGGAGGAGAAATATACCCATGCCATTGAGGAGCAGAGGAAGCTGCTGGAGAAAATATCGGGCATGACCGCTGAAGAGGCAAAACGCCTGTTAATGCAGAGCCTTGAAAACGAGGCAAAGCACGAAGCAGCGCGCACCATCAGAAGGGTCGAAGAAGAGACCAAGGAAAACTCTGACAAGATCGCCAGAAATATTATAGCATCGGCCATTCAGCGCTACAGCGCCGAGTATGTTGCAGAGAAAACAGTCTCCCTGGTGAATCTGCCCAACGATGAAATGAAGGGGCGGATTATCGGCAGGGAAGGGCGCAATATCAGGACCATTGAGCAGCTCACCGGGGTTGATCTCATTATTGACGATACGCCGGAGGCAATATTGATCTCGGCCTTCGACCCCACCAGACGGGAAGTGGCCCGCATAGCGCTGGAGCGGCTGATATCTGATGGCCGCATCCATCCGGCACGGATAGAAGAGGTCGTGGAAAAAGTCAGGCAGGAGATCGATGTTTCCATTCGCGAAGCAGGAGAGCAGGCAACCTTTGATATCGGTACCCACCGCGTGAACCCGGAAGTGGTCAAATTGCTCGGGCGTCTGAAATTCCGCACCAGCTTTGACCAGAATGTGCTGCAGCACTCTCTAGAGGTGGCATTTTTCTGCGGCATGATGGCATCGGAACTGGGCCTCAATGTAAAATCGGCCAAGCGTGCCGGGCTTCTGCATGATATCGGCAAGGCTGTGGACCATGAAGTTGAAGGGTCGCATGCCGTCATCGGCGCTGACCTGGCGAAGAAGTATGGCGAGGTTGAAGAGATCGTGCATGCCATAGCTGCGCACCATGATGATGTCAAGGCGCAGACGGTGCTTGCAGTGTTAGTGCAGGCAGCAGATGCGCTCTCAGCGGCCCGTCCCGGAGCGCGCCGGGAAATGCTGGTCACCTATGTGAAGCATCTTCAGGATATCGAAGAGATCGCGAATTCATTCCCCGGGGTGAGCAAATCCTATGCGGTCCAGGCAGGACGTGAGGTGCGCATTATCGTGGAAAGCAGGGACGTCTCAGATGATGATTCAGTGGTGTTAGCCAAGGATGTAGCAAAGAAGATTGAGGAATCCCTGAGCTATCCAGGTCAGATAAAAGTGACGGTCATACGTGAGACGCGGGCAGTTGAGTTTGCAAAATAGACGGTTCTGATGGCGCAGGGCATGTTGCGCTGCTGCTTTTCAGGCCTAGCCTTGTCGAGCTTTTTGAAAATAGATGAGAGTTTTACTAATCGGGGACATCGTAGGATTACCCGGATGCCGGGCGGTTGCAGAGCTTCTGCCCGGCATCGTCTCAGATTATAAAATTGATGTTACGATAGCCAACGCAGAAAATGCGGCTGACGGGTTTGGACTGACTCAGATCCTGGCGGGAGAGCTGTTTGCCTGCGGCGTACAGCTCTTGACATCAGGGAACCATATCTGGGATAAAAGAAATATTGTTAAATTTATCGAGAAAGATAACCGTCTTCTGCGGCCGGCAAATTTTCCGGCCGAAACTCCCGGAAGGGGCAGCGGAATTATTGGAAATGGGCCGGCACGGATCGGGGTGTTAAATCTTGCCGGCAGGGTTTTTATGGATAGTCTTGATTGCCCGTTCAGGACTGCCCGGCGGGAAATTGACCTGCTGCGCGAAAAAACTCCGGTAATTATTGTTGACATGCATGCTGAAGCCACCGCGGAAAAGATTGCCCTGGGGTGGTTCCTGGATGGCTCGGTGAGCGCCGTGCTGGGCACCCACACCCATGTACAGACCGCTGACGAAAAAATACTGCCGCAGGGGACCGCCTACATTACGGATGTGGGTATGACCGGTGCGGCGGATTCTGTTATTGGTATAAAGAAGGAGCAGGCATTGAAGCGGTTCCTCACCCAGATGCCTGCTCATTTTACAACGGCAGAGAATGATGTGCAGCTACAGGCGGTGTGGGTTGAAATAGACCCGGCATCAGGCAAGAGCAGGCGTATTGAGCGAATTCAGCGCACCTGTGTGAAGAAGAATGAGCATTAAAGGGATACTCCTGTATGACAGCGCCGGTATATGATGAATTAAGAGATAGAGGTTTTATCGCCCAGGTGACGGCAGAGGAGGCGCTGGCGGAGCTCATGGCGCGCGGCATAACCTGCTATGTCGGATTCGATCCCACTGCGTCCGCCCTGCACGTGGGCCATCTGCTGCCGATAATGGCCCTGATGCATATGCAGCGCTGCGGCCATCGGCCTGTCGTGCTCCTCGGCGGCGGTACCGCCATGATCGGTGATCCCAGCGGCAAGAATGAAATGAGACGCATTCTGTCCCGGGAGGAAATCGAAGACAACGCCGGCAAAATAAAACAGCAGTTTTCCCGCTACCTTGATTTTGCTGATGGCAAAGCACTCATGCTTAATAATGCGGAGTGGCTTTTGTCATTAAACTACATCGCGTTTCTCCGCGATATCGGGCGCCATTTCAGCGTCAACCGCATGATAGCCAGCGAATCCTATAAGGTGAGGCTCGAGACCGGGCTTAATTTCATAGAGTTTAATTACATGCTGCTGCAGTCCTATGACTTCCTGCATCTCTACCGGGAGCATGGCTGTGTTCTGCAGATGGGCGGCAATGACCAGTGGGGCAACATTGTGGCAGGCATGGACCTGGTGAGGCGGATTACCGGGGGAACAGTGTATGGAATGACCTTCTCCCTTATTACCACTGCAGCAGGGCAGAAAATGGGCAAAACGGAATCCGGTGCAGTGTGGCTGGATGCAGAAAAAACCTCTCCGTATGAGTATTATCAGTACTGGATCAACACTGATGACCGCGACGTTGAGCGCTTCCTGCTGCTGTTTACGATGCTGCCTGTTGAAGAAATCAAAGAGTATACGCGCCAGCAGGGAAACTCCCTGCAGAAGGCCAAAGAGATTCTTGCTTTTGAGGCTACCAGCATTACCCATGGCCTTGATGCTGCAAAAAAGGCTCAGGAAAGCGCCCGCAGCATTTTTTATGGCGAGGGCAGTGATATTGATTCGCTGCCCACTACCCCTATCACCCGCGAACGTCTCCAGCAGGGCATACCTGCATATGTTCTATTTGAAGAGACGGATCTCAGCGCATCAAGAGCTGAAGCACGGAGACTCATTCAGGAGGGCGGCGCCTATATCAATGGAGAAAGGGTTAGCAACTTTGATGAGATGATAGGAGAGGCAAATTTCAAAGAGGGGTCGCTCATTTTACGCGCAGGGAAAAAGCGCTACCACCGGATTATTGTGGTTAAATAACATGAAATACTGTGATGGCAACCAGTTGAATTAACTATACAAAAAAAATATACAGCTTTTTTCATCATATTTTAAAATTAACTCTTGACAAAAAAAGGATTTTAACTGATAGTCTCTTGAT
>JAPLIX010000545.1 GCA_026388865.1 Pseudomonadota bacterium
CACAGAGTCAAGCCTCCGGTTTTGCCGGAGGTGCTGATTGCTTCACTACGCTCGCAATGGCAGCTTTTCTCTACTTATATGTGGCGTTCACTAATACCATGTTTCCATGTCTTCAGGGAGATAAATTACTTCTCTTTCAAGGTTAATTCCAAATTCCTCAAAAACTCGTTTCTGACCCTCTGAAATTAATTTTTTTACGTCCTGACTTGTTGCATTGCCCATATTAAGTATCCAGTTAGCATGCTCTTCGGCGACCATTGCGCCACCGCTTCTCATCCCTTTCATGCCCACTTGTTCAAGATACCAGCCCGGGGGTTTGCCGCCTATGGGTCGTTTAAAGGTGGAGCCAAAGTTCAGCGGAAATTTTGGATGTTTTTGGCGACGGGTCGCTAATATACTATTTATTGTTTCCCTCGCTTCACCCGGGTATTTTTCTTTTGCCAACGGGAGCCTGAAAGTTACCTGAAGAAGTATCTTCCTTGACTGAGAAAGTGCACATTTTCGATACTCAAATTGCATATCCTCTGCAGCGTAAATTTCAAGTTCACCCGTTTGCGGATCAAGCACTTGTGCATTCAAGAAATGGTCTTTTATTTCGCCCTCTTCAAGCGTACCGGCATTTATTCTGACAGCACCACCAACTGTTCCGGGAATTACTCCCATATATGAACATCCTGTGTAGCCTCGCTCAGCGATCTTACTTCCAAGTTTCATTAAGAAGGCTCCGGCTCCGCAGGTGCCGGTCCCGTCATCCTCAGTAAAAATGATTTCTTCGAACCTGCCGCGCAATTTTATAACTGTACCATTAAAATCTTTATCGCTGATAAGAACGTTAGATCCATTGCCAAGGATATAAAATTTCAGATTTCGATCGAGAGAAAAGCCAAGTATTTCTTTTAATTCAAATACTGTAGAAGGAGTAGCATAATATAATGCATGACCGCCAATTCGTATGGTATTAAGTTTTTTTAATGAATAATTTGTCTTTATCTTTGATTTCATCAGATGGAGCGATTCACCCGGAAGAGCACTATTAAGCCTTTTTTAGTATGCAAATAAATATTGAAATGCTTATGATTAAATGTACAATAGTATAGCCTGATAAATGATAAAAAATCAAGGTTACCGTGGCGGGGATGTCGAATATAAGCTGACTATAATATTGCTTTTAATCATTGTTCATCTTATACTTTTATATGATTGTTTAGAAGTTTAATTATGGACGATTTAGATTATATGTCTTATGAAAATTCCTTTTCGTAAAATCATCAAAAATATATTGGACAAAATTATATCACTATTTGCTCTTGTGGTCTTGAGTCCACTTTTTATGATTATTGCAGCATTAATAAAACTGGATTCTAATGGGCCAGTTTTTTTTATGCAAGAGCGAGTAGGTAAAAATGGAAGGCTATTTAATTCAATTAAATTCAGGACTATGATTTACCAGTCGATTGAGAAGGGGCTTGGATTAAATACTAAGCAGGATGATGAGCGCATCACAAGAGCAGGTAAATTTATGCGTACCTGGAGCCTCGATGAACTGCCGCAGTTGATTAACGTTTTGAAGGGGGACATGAGTATTGTGGGGCCGCGCCCAACCTTGCCCTACCAAGTGGAGCTGTACAATGATTTTCAGCGACGCCGGCTGCTGGTAAAACCCGGCATTACCGGATGGGCGCAGGTCAACGGCCGCAATGCCATAAGCTGGGAGCAGCGCATCAAGCTTGATATCTGGTATGTCGAGAACTGGTCCCTGTGGCTGGATGTTATCATTTTATTGAAAACTGTAGTGGTGGTGATACTCAAAGAGGGACTATACGGCAAAGGTGGCGTCAATGATGATTTTCTCTCATCAAAAAAGGACAATCCCCCTTCCGTGAAATCAGTATGAAGAATACCTGTAATATCCTC
>JAPLIX010000336.1:0-7987 GCA_026388865.1 Pseudomonadota bacterium
GTAAAGATGACATGGAAAAGGCTGTCAGGAACGCCGTATCCTCCCGGCCCGGAAGACAGCAGGCGCAAAAGAATGCCGTGAAGGATAATCTGCGGCGATTTGATGAGCAGGCGCAGCAGGAACTGCTCAATGCTTTCAATGAACTTAAGCAGGAAAGCGCCGGTAAAAAAGCAGGAGGGAAGGCCGGCTCTTACCATAGCCCGGATGAAAATAATGCTGAAGAGTCAGCTTCGGATACGTCAGATACTGCCTCGGTGCGTCAGGTTGCTGCATCTATCCTGGACGAGTTACAGAAGCAATTTCCGGAAAATGAGAACCTGAAAAAGCTTAAGAAGAAAATACGTTATATAAGAAATATAAGACAATTATTAGATAAGATAGAAAAAATTACTGAGGAACTGGATGAGTATAACAGAGAGAGCACTGAGCAGCCGGAATTGGCACGGGGGCAGGGCAGAATTGGCGGGCTTTCGTTGCAGCAGGGAGGAAAAGATTCATTGCCCTCTGACGGCTTTGACCGGTTACCTCGCGCTGAAGATGAGAAAGAATCTTTTGTTGGGATCATGACCGATGATGCGGCGGAAGACCTGAAGCAGGAAGCACATAGCCCCTGGCTTAAAGATTGCCCGTCATCATCGCTTCTTGATCAGGTCATGAACCTTGGCAGGAAACGGCGGGCTCTCGAGGGGAGAATCAGGCAGCAGTTCTCAAACGAAGTAAACAAGGCGAATATACAGAGCATGATTGACCAGCTCATTGAGTCCAGCATCGTAAGCCCGACTTTTCAAGATACTTTTCTGGTCAACCGGGAGCGTGTCGCCATCCAGCTGGCAAAAGAAGCGTTTCTGCAATTATCCAAGATGTTTGTGCGAAAGCCTTTGGCTCAAACCGGTACCCATGATTACGGCCGCCGGGGTATAACCACCCTGCAACTTGACCGGGTGGAGCGCTCGCGCTCCCTCACCTCAAGGATTTCTCCCATGCATACGCTGCGGCAGGGGCTCTCGCGCAGGGCGCTATACCAGTCTTCGCAGCTGCTTGATGAAGAAGATTTGATGAATTACGAAAGCAGGGCAAAAGTCGGCTATTCAATCGTTATTGCCATTGATATATCAGGAGCTGTGCAGTTCGGGGGAAGGATACAGGGTGTGAGGAAGGCGTGCATGGCATTCGGCTATTACCTGAAGAAGTACCATCCCAGAGACCGGGTCACCTATATTGCTTATCATGAAAAACCGCGGGAGGTAAGCCTGGCTGATGTATCACGGCTGAAGGCAATAAACGGCACGGGCAAAGACATCGGCGGCTGTCTGAGACAGTGCCTGTCAATTCTGAAAAGAGACCCTGAGCGTGTGCCGGCGATTGTCCTTATCGGCGACGGTCTGCCGGTGAGGGGGAGCCACGCCGGGTTCTATAACTTCATGAATAACAACCGGGAAGTAATTGATAAAGCATATTATAACGCGCGGCTGCTGAGAAAGGCGAGGGTGCTCTTCACCTTCATGCAGTTCCGTGAAGACCGCCACCTCTGGGAGGATTATGCGGACGAGGCAGCCGCCCGCATAGCAAGGGAAGCTAAAGGCCTGCTCTATCAGATAGATGACCCCACTACCATTGCTCCGTCACTCATCCGATCGTTCAAACATCTACGAACTATTCAATAGCCACGATTCACAAGAATTAATCGTTACGCCGTGCGCGGCAGCTTCCACACACCGGGGATAGGCTGGCCGCAGGAGCAGGTGCCGGCAGGGATAGTGTTCTGGATAATGGCGTAGCTCATGCGCTGGATAAGCATTTTGCTGCAGCGCGGGCAGTAGGTATTCTCCGCCTGGTGGCCGGGCACATTGCCGATATAGACAAAATGGAGCCCGGCATCTCTGGCTGTCAGATAGCAGGTCTCAAGAGTGCTAACCGGCGTCGGCGGCAGATTCTTTATCTTATACATGGGATGAAACCGTGTAAAATGTACGGGGACATCCGGCCCCAAATTCTTATAAATCCACTGTGTCATGTCCTTTATTTCTGCTGTGTTGTCATTAAGCGTCGGAATGACAAGCACCACGATCTCAAACCACAGGCCGGTCTCTTTTAGTACCTGCAGGGTCTTTAATACCGGTGCCAGCTCGCCGCTGCAATAGTCTTTGTAGAATTTATCGCTGAAGGATTTCAGGTCAACCTTGACAGCGGTCAACTGCCTGCAGAGCTTGCGCAGCGGCTCCTCATTGATGAAGCCGTTAGAAATCATCACGCTGCCGATACCAGCCTTCTGACCTTCCACTGCGCAGTCATACATATATTCATAAAAGACCGTGGGCTCGGAATAGGTATAGGCAATGGTCTGACAGTTCTGTTCCCGTGCCAGCCGAGCTGCTGCAGCGGGCGGCATAAAAGTGCTTTCAACCTGCTCGGGCCGGTACTGGGCAATGTTCCAGTTCTGGCAGAAACGGCACTCAAAATTGCATCCGGCAGTGGCGATGGAGAAGGCAAGGGTTGAGGGCAGGCAGTGGAAGAGCGGCTTTTTCTCTATCGGATCGGTATGCACAGCGCAGGGTTTAGAATGAATGAGCGTGTAATAGGTTCCGCCGCGGTTTTCTTTGTTCCCGCAGTAGCCACGCTCAAGGTCTGCAATCCTGCACTTTTTGGGGCAGATGCCGCACTCAACCTTTAAATCAGGAAGCTTTTTATAAAACATGACTTCCTTAAGGCTCTCTGGCTCCGCTGCCAGGGTCTGGACGGAAAAGAGGGGAGGGGTGGTAACGATTGGTCGCAGTGCATCAAAGCCGAAGGCACACAGGCCGCATGAAAGGCATTTGAGGAAACTTCGCCGGGAAACAAGTTGCTGTTTCATACCCTCTTAAACCATGATTTTGGTTATTGTATGTATATCCGCCACTCCCAGGNNNNGCGCTGTGCTGCTGACAGGATATGTTTTGGAGACCTGCCGGCTTCTGCCAGGGTCTGTAGCCCTTTAATTTTTCTCTGCTCTTCTATGATTTGGCATCCTGTTCGGTCAATTGCCACCGGGTCGCGGCTGAACAGAAGGCCGCTGTAGGGCCATGCCCACTGAGGCTTGTAGCCGGGGCCGCCGCTGCACTGCGCGGTGAGGCCATCACAGATGATGAGCCGCAGTTTATTCTTAATGTAGGGGTGCGCGTTGAGATCAGCGATATATGGGTCGCAGCCGTTGTCGTGATATTTGTTGGGATTGTGAATAGCGCCGTAGAAGTTCTTGAGGTTGAGGGAGACTCCGGAAAGATCGTGGTCCTTCAATACGGGGATACTGATGAGGGCATCGCACCGGCGGGACAGTATCGTGCTGAAGCAGCTGCCGATTGAGCCTGACGCCTCCGGCGCTGGTTCATAGTCATTGTCTGTGCCAAAGCAGCGCACGTCGTTATTTCCCCGGTTAATTTTATACCCGCCGCGTTCGAGCTCTTCAGTAAGCCGGTCCCAGATAATGATCTGCTGTGGCTTAAAGCCCGCATTCACCAGGCTTCCGGCCACTGCATAGGCCACTTCCGTATGGGTGCACAAGTTTCTGCCGCCCATGGCATTTACCTTGATGCCGATAGTCTCTCCGGGATTAAATATGCTCAGCCATGCCCTGGTGCCATCAGCTGCTCCGGTCAGTTTTATAATCCCCTGGTCCAGCATCTTGCGGATAATTTCAGTAGAAACCTGTCCCGGCCGCACATGGACGTCAGGCCTGCGCGCTATTATAACCGTTGAGCCTGCTGGTTTGTTAACAGGGTTTTGTGCAACAGCAAAGGAAGAACGCAGTATGCCCGAGGCAGCAAAACTTAAACGGGCAGCCTGCTTTAAAAAATCTCTTCTGCTAATAATTATCATTATACTATCACATCAAATTCATCATGAGGACAGGCGAAGGTAAGAAGCCTGCCGGCGCGGTAGCCGCATAGGTCCGGCTCAGTGACACCTTCAAAACAGAATAAAGCCCTGGGCCTGGCTGCGGGCATTGCATCAGAAATTACCTGCAGCAGGGAACTCCTGTCACAGGAGTAACAGGCAAAGCACTGCCGCGGCAGCACTGACCCGGTCTTCTGCACCACGCGGGCGCGGCTCTCAGTCCAGAACTCCGGTGATTTACTCTCCGTTATTTCTACCCCCTTGATACTGCGAATTATTATCATGCCATTGCTGACCGTGAAATAGCCCCTGCAGTCAATGCTGTCCTCCCTGGCATAATGCAGCCGGTTCTGCGCGCCGATGCTTATCGGGGCATATACCTGGTCCTTAAAATGAATTAAATTTATGAAGCATTCATTTAAGGTTAAGAGAAAACCATCAAGCAGCACCTGATCACGCTTATTTCCTTTTTTCAAAATAAATTCAGGTTTAACGGAGGTGATTTTGCCGGACAGCTCAACCTGCTTGCCTTGAACGCTATCCAGCCAGCTTTCAAAGTCCCGCAGCTCATTCTGAAAAAGCTGGAACTCCTTTTCACCAAACGTGAACTCGGGACGATTGACCTCTTTAATATCATAAAAATAACGGCAGGAAAAACAGAGTCGTCCCACATGCTGAAATTTTTTGTGACAGGGTATGCCTTTATTCAGATTCCGGCATTTCCAGCGGAAGAAGGTGCACCCGTCAGGAAAACAATTTTTTACCTTAAGCACATGGTACACAGAAACCGCATTGTTGAAGCGGTCATGGGAGTCATGCATGCAGCGGAATACATCCTGGCGCTTATACTGGTTTATAAGTGCGGGTTTTGGGGGAGAGTGGCTGTCAAGAAGGCGCAACAGGTTTTTGTTCATAACAGGCCATGGCTATAAAAAAGGAATAAAATTCAGCTATATCTGAGTATAGCTCATTTTAAAGAACAATTGAAGACAGGCTGCCCCGGTTCAGGAACCTTGATCCTGCTTCTTTCCGGTATTGAGAATCTCCTGCGGCAGTTTATAAAATCTGTTAATGAGCGCCTTAACACCCTGGCTGAGAGATTCCACCGGAACAGGTTTCACCGACGCATCCGCATAGGGACCGCTGACCTGGAAATAACTGACGGTGATTGATTTATTCTCGCCAGTCAGAATCTTTCCGGCAATGGGGATGCTGCCCAGAAGTTTTCCCACGGTTTCCAAAGGCTGAACTCCCACGATAAGATTAATCTCCTTGCGCGCAAAGTTAAGATCGCCGACAGCAGATAGATTCATGGCCGGGCTTTTCATGAACAGGTCGTCAGTATGCGCGACCCCTTGCGCCATGACAAACCGGCCGTCTACTGCCTCCAGCGGCATGCCCCGGGAAAGAAGGTCGGGCATGTGGAGCTTTACTATTTCAGTGAAGCTGAGCAGTGAAAGTATTTTTGAGATTACGGTAAATTTACCCAGCTTCGCGTCTTTCATGCTGATTTTAAAATTACCCTCCATGTTTGGCACAACTTCTTCGCCTTTTCTAAAGAGAGAAGTAAACATGCCGTCGAGGTTGATTTTGCCGGCAATTACCTTCTTTGCCTGCAGCTCGGGCAGAAACTCCTCAAACTGAATACCTTTAGCATCGGGCAAAAAGGTCAGCCGGTATGTGCCCGGCTGTGAAAAATCGTGTATAACAGCGCCGTTCAGTATCCCCTGATAAGCGTGCAGATTAATATTTCCATAGTTCATGACCCCGTCTTTTATCGTAATGTGAGTAGTGCCATTCGTAAAATGCCAGCTCATGAATTTACCATTCTTAACGGTTGACGGAGCGTCCAGAACAAAGCGGCGGAAAAACGTTTTTTCTCCTGTGGCAGATATTGGCGGAGGCGCGGAAGACCCTCGCGGCGCGTTGAATGATTTTTTAAGCTTGATTACGGTCTCGATGAAATCATCCAGATCAAGCCATGAGACATCAGCTTTGAATTGGCCCAGCGGATTATCACCATAGTGAAAATCACCGCTGCAGCTTGCATTAGTAAGCCCAAAGCTGCCGGTCGCCTGGGTAACGTGCAGTTTGTCCCCATTAAAAAATCCTTTTGCATTCACGAAAAGAAGCGGCAGGTTGTCTCCTGTTTTACGCATTTCAAGGCGGGTGGCAGAAATGGCTCCCTGTATCGTGGGCAGTGCGGACTGACCGAACGGAACTGTGAGCGTACCTTTACCGTCCAAGATGCCCAGCATTTTTATGTCCGGAGGCATGAACAGAAGACCCAGGGAGGTGACGTCCATCTCCTGCAGTTGATAATCGCCCGTGAACACTGGTGCCTTCCAGTCTTGCAGGGTGCCTGAGAGCGAAAAGCTGTTATTGTCAAGCGCATAGCTCACATCAACGGCAGCAGGCAGCGTGCCGGGAGAAAATACGGTTTTAATGGTTGCCATATTGTGCAGGCCGGACGGCTTTCCCATATAATTTCCCAGTGAATAGTTTAGCTGGGTGAGGTCAATGGCAGACGAAACTTCTGCCTGCCGTGCAGCCGCAATTGGATAGCGGATTTGTGTTGCAGTTTCCATGATGCCGCTGTCCGGAGAGAACAGTTTTTCAGCAGACCCGGAAGAGAAAGAGTCAAGGGCAGTTTTAAGAGCATCTGCAGGCGCAATCGTGGCGACACTAATATCTATAACAGGACTTAAAAAAGGCTGCATGATGGTGCCGTTTATAAGGTGGGAATCCCCGGGAAACCACTGGGCGGCTATATTGGTCAGTGTCAATGTATCTTTCGTAAAAGCAAATGAACCGCTTGCAACTTTGAGCTGCGGCTGAGTAGTATTAATCGACACGATAACATTTGAAATTTCCCCATTGCCATTGCACAGTTCCAGGGTGGGAGGCTGGAAAGCACTCAGGCAGCTTCTCAAGTGAAGCGCTTTTATGCCGACCGTTGCATCCTGCAGGGTGCTGATATAATCAGGAAGATAGCGCTTGAGCACGGCTTCGGGTATAAGGTGTTTAACTGCTTTCCAGGTAACGCCATTAGCGCGGACCTGCGCATCGATGACCGGAGCCTGGGGCAGCCCGGTCGCGGAAAGCTCTCCCGTGATTACTATGCCGGGAAGAATTATCTCGCAATTTTTTATATGCACCGCATCACGGCCGCCGATTGCATCCACTTTGACAAGAGCCTTTTTAATTGTAAAAGGAGTTTCGATGCCCGCAGGGAGCCTGAGGGCTTCAGATTGCAGCCAGCCCCGGGCATTAAAAGAGGAATCGGATGCCAGGCTGCACTCAAGATGTGCGTCTATTAAACCTTCAGGAGCTGTATTTGGCTGCCATTGTTTCACATAGGGCATCAGGGAGGAAAGAGCGACTTTTTGTAAAGCAATAACACCCTGGGCCTGAAAGCCTGATGATTGCCCGGTGAGAGGCTCATGTTTGATAGTCCCGGTGTAAGAAATTTGGCCGGACTCTATCCCGCTCTTCATCTCTGCCGAGCATGACAGCCGGTACGGTTCAAGAAGAAGCGGCTGGGCAATATCGAGATTGAGCTTTTTAAGATGTGTAAAGGTATTGCGCTGGTAGTCACGAAACGCCATGCCCGCTTTTTCAGAAAGACCCGCAGGGAGAGAGAGTGCAAACGGCCATGTACCATCCTGATTGCGGAACATATATAAGCGGGGGGTGTCAATGATGATTTTAGACACGACGATCTGTTTGCGCAGGAGGGGAAACAGCCGCAGCAGAATGTAATTTTTATTACTTTCAAGAACAGTCGTGCTGGACGCGATATGCGTTATTTTAAGGTTTTTTATGGTTACCCCTATTCCCAGGGAAAAACGCCAGGCAATATCCTCAAAACCAATACGAAAACCGGTACTCGCTTCAAGGGGTTTCAGGGCACGCTCAGCGTAGTACGTCAGGTCTCTCATGACATAGTAGAGGCTGCCGGCAGTGAAGCAGATCACGAAAAAGATGACCACGATAAATATGGTGAATACCTTCCGGAACATGATAATAACTACCGCATTGATTTATTAGTGCAGGAAGTTTATAACATAATAGCCGCGCTGATTAAAGTCCATAGTGTAACTTGTGAAAAACGATG
>JAPLIX010000336.1:8069-18428 GCA_026388865.1 Pseudomonadota bacterium
CTTTTACAATAGTATGAACATAACCATTACTTTTAATCGCAAACGGAGATAAGCATGGAACACACGCTGTTAACACCGCGCACTGCCGTCCTGAAGGGAGCAGGCATTCCCTACCGGTTGATACACCATCTCATGGAAGGAACCCATACCCAGGGACACTGCTACTGCGACGGTAATCTGCGCTCAGGAAGTTATTCGGGCCCGGATGAAGACCTCGCGGAAATCAATGAGCTGGAACGCAGTCTGGGCAGGCTTTCGCCGGAGCATCTCGACATGAGGGTCATGGCGGATTTCTGCTGCATCTGGCGTTATGATTACCCCCGGAGAGTGCATGAACTGTGCGCTGCCATCGGCGGCAACCCGCACACGGCGTTCGGCCTGCACTACCAGATCGACACTGCGCGCCGGCAGGAGCTGATTGATTACGCGGAAGCATTGAAACAATGGCTGGGCGATAAAGAAACCTCAAAGCGGAATAACAGATCATCAAAGAAGGAAAGCACCGCACATAAAGTTTTTACCTTCCTCGGCAACCGGGACCCGCTTAAGGAATTGCTGGTAGAGCGTACCTACCTGGGGCTTTCAAGCCGCGCGCTAAACTGCTCGTATTGGGGCCACAACGCCCGGGGAAAAGTATCTCTGGCCCCCTATGCCGCACAGGAGCTTGCCCCGGACTGGCATAAACGCATGGCTGCTTTAGAGCGGGCAATCCAAAAGGAGATGGGGTACCAGGCTCACGATTTTCTGTGCGACGTGGGTGGTGCCGCGGAGCCTGCGTGTCATTTTAAATTTGTGCGGCGCGTCGATATTCTGGTGGCGAGCATTGGATGCCTTCGCTGGCGGGGTAACCTGCCGGCAAAAGATAGAACCATCAGCGGCAGGAGAAACATAACTTCCCTGTACCTTACCGTACTGGAAGAATACTGGAGGGGAAGCGCAGAAGCAGAACCTGGCGGCAGCGGGGAAGAGGCACAGAAAATACGCAGCGAGTTGTTTACTCTGTTAGGAGAGGTGACCGCATTCAAGCGCTGGCTGACTGCGTCGGTGTGGAAAAATATAAAAAACCAGACCCGGTTTCACGCGTTCCCCATGAAGCGCTGGGTTGAGTTTGTGAGAACAGGGGAGGACTATTTAAATAACCGGAGGCAGCATGCATGACGGGTGCCGGCAGCCGCTCTGAAAGAATGGATGCTTCTCTGCTACTGTTCCGGCTCCGGCCGTTTAAGGCCACTGTCAGACTTGAACAGCTTATCAAACAGCGACGGCTTTTTAGCGAACGTCGCGAAGTCCTGGCTGACTTCAAGGTCATTTGCCAGATGGTAGACCACCTTTTGCTCAACACACTGCGCTGCCATTTTAACGGCATTTTTCATTGCTTCAGCAGTTGATCTGCCATGGCTGATGATAACCGGTCCTCTAACGCCGAGGAGCAGTGCCCCGCCGTACTGAGCGTAGTCAAATCTCTTTTTGAAGTTGGTAAACGCGGTGCGCGAAAACAGGTAACCGATTTTTGACCACAGGCTGCTGCTCATCTCCTCCTGAAGCGTTTTACCCAGGCACTCTGCCACTCCCTCGGCCGCTTTTAAAAGCACATTGCCGGTGAAGCCGTCGCACACAACAATATCCGCAGCGCCCTTGAAAACATCTTTGCCCTCTATATAGCCGATGTAATTAAGTTTGCTTTTGCGCAGCAGCGCATGGGCTTCGCGGGTAATATCAGTTCCCTTGGATTCTTCTTCTCCGTTGCTCAGGACTGCTATTCGAGGGCTTGCGCATGAAAGGTGATATTTACTGTAGACAGAGCCCATGACGGCAAACTGGGCGAGGTGATAGGGCTTGCAGCTGTTGTTGGCGCCTGCATCAAGAAGTATCACGCGATTTTTAAGAGCCGGCAGAATAGTGGCGATGGCAGGACGGTCAATACCTTTGATGCGGTTCAGCACAAACAGGGCACCGGATGCGACGGCCCCGGAATTCCCTGCACTGACAAAAGCGTCTGCCTTGTTCTCGAGCACAAGCTCGATTCCCACCCGGATTGATGAATCCTTCTTTTTGCGCACGACATGTATGGCCTGCTCTTTTCCTACCAGAATAATTTCCGCACCCAGATCCCGGCATGCTTGCACGGAACCTTCAACAACAGCTCGCGGAGCAAAGTCGCCACCCATTGCATCAACAGCAATTTTAATTTTTCTGTTGCTCATCTCCAATTCCTGTCACAGGGGTACAAAAAATCTAACCACAGAGAATATGTTCATATAAATTCCCTGTGGTTATATTTAATATATATAGCTAATAAGAGCAGATGTCAACAGGGTTTCAGCACAGGACATTCCCAAAAATTAAGACATAGAAAACCAACAAACGGCATGACCGCTGTGAAAGGATAGGATAGAGAAGTGGAGCATGAGCGCAGAGGGGTTTTTAACGCCACAACAATATTCTTAGTGGCTTGCCGACCCCGGTGGCGTGCGTATCATGCACGGGGCAGGCAAATTCCAGAGCCTTCGACGCAGAAGAATGCAATGGGGTCTGGCAGGAGAGAATTCGCAAGGCACCTGCCGTTCCACGAAGATCAAGCGGTTTTGTTGTGGCTAAAAAACCCCATGCGCTCGTGTAATGACAGCACTATAAATATTGGGGAAATGTCCAGGGTTTCGGAAATCCCGTCAGCAGAGACTATACCGGATGCTGCTGGAAGCCAGGACGCCTTGTTGCCGGAGACAATGCTGACAAAGAGGCAGCGGACAATAAAAATAAAAAAGGCTGCGACCCATTGCGGCAGCAGCCTCTCATAACATGACCGGATGATGATTACAGGCCGGACTTAAGGGTTGGAGCAGGTTTAAAGCCGACCGTCTTGCTTGCTTTGATTTTTATTTTTTCCTTGGTGCGCGGATTAACACCGATGCGGGCTTTTCTTGATTTTACCGTGAATACACCAAAGCCGGGAAAAGCAAAACGTTTTTCCTTCTTGATCGATTTGCCAATGGTTTCAAATGCGCAATCAACAATTACTTCTACAGCTTTTTTGCTGACATCCTCTTTGCAGCCCTTTGCGACTGCGTCAATGAGTTCTGCCTTGGTCATATAAATCTCCTCTCTTTTTCAAATTGGGTTTATATTATTGAAGGTCACCAAATACTCTATTTTAAAGGCTCTAATAGTATAACAATTAAACTATGTCAATAAAAATATATTATATAATCTCTTTGATTTAGAAAAAATATGGCATGAAAAATGATTTTAAAAACAAAATAAAAAGAACAATAAATCCTACCTCAGGCGGGGATCAAGGGAATCGCGAATACCTTCGCCAAGGAGATTGTAGCCAAGCACGGTAATCAAAATAGCAAGCCCAGGAAAAAGCGACAGCCACCAGGCAATTTCTATATTGTCTTTACCTGCGGTGAGAATATTGCCCCAGCTTGGCGTTGGCGGCTGGACGCCGATTCCAAGAAAGCTTAAGGCAGATTCAATGAGTATGGCGGATGCTATCCCCAGCGTGGCATAGACCAGAACCGGAGCGAGCGCATTGGGGAGTATATGCATAAAGATTATCCGCAGATCGCCGGCACCGGCAGCACGCGCAGCCAGCACAAACTCCCGCTGCTTCAGGCTTAAAAATTCCGCCCTGATGAGGCGCGCCACTCCCATCCAGCTGGTTGCGCCGATGACGATCATGATGATCCAGATGCTCGGTTCAAACAGGGCAATTAACGTGATAATGAGAAAGAAAGACGGAATGCAGAGCATGGTGTCAACAAAACGCATAATTACCATGTCGATAAATTTTCCGTAATAGCCGGCAATAGAGCCCAGCAGCACACCGATCAGCACCGAAATCCCCACGGCAAAAAAACCCACTTTGAGGGAGATACCGGCTCCCATCAATACCCGGCTCAATACATCCCTGCCCAGATCATCTGTTCCAAACAAATGTTTTGTGCTGGGCGCTGTCAGAACATGCCGGGCATCTATTGCCGTTGGGTCGCAGGGGGAAATATACGGCGCCAGAAACGACAGCATGAAAAGGCTGATGACAATCAGCCCACCGGACACGGCAAGTTTATCCTGTGCAAACCGGTACCAGAAATCAGATTGTTGTGCGTAAAGGGGATCACTCATGGAATTATTTTACTCTGATGCGCGGATCTGCCAGTGCGTATGACAGGTCTGCAATGAGATTACCCATAAGGGTCAGACCGGAGCCTATGACCAGCATGCCCATGATTAACGGGTAATCACGTGACATGGCGCTTGCCCAGAACAGCTGGCCCATACCGGGGATGGAAAATATCGTCTCGAAAATAACACTGCCGCCGATGAGGCCCGGAACTGAAAGGCCAAGCAGCGTAATGATCGGCAGCAGGGCATTGCGCAGGGCGTGACGATATATGATGCTGCGCTCTTCAAGACCTTTGGCCCGGGCTGTTATGATGTAATCCTGCCGGATCACTTCAAGCATACTGGAGCGCACATAGCGGGACATGCCTGCCAGCCCGCCGAACGCGCTGACCAGCACCGGCAGCAGCAGATGCCGGGCGTAATCAGCTGCCATCCCCAGCAACGACAGCGTATCATGGTTGAGAGATGTCAGTCCTGAGATCGGAAGCCATCCTAGTTTTACGCCAAACAGCATCATGAGCAGAAGCGCCAGCCAGAAAGACGGCCAGGCAAAGCCGAGAAAGACAAACACGGTAGAACATTTATCCAGAAAGGAGTGCTGATACATCGATGAGAGGATTCCCAGGGGCAGCGCAACCGCCATAATGAGCAGAAGCGAAAGAACATTGAGCGTGACCGTCACCGGCATGCGCTCAAATATTTTATCAGCAACTTTTCGGCCGTCAGGGGAGAATGAAAAACCGAAATCAAGGACCGCTATTCGTTTGAGCCAGTAATAATATTGCACCGGAAGAGGTTTATCCAGGCCATAATAAGCGCGGAGCCGGGCTTTAGCATCTGGCGATGCCTTGGGATTCATCTGTATCAGGAGGTCCGCCGGAGACCCCGGGGCAATATGAATAATGGCAAACGAGATCATGGTTATCCCGATGAGCATGGGAATCATCGCCATGATGCGTTTGAAAAGGTAATGAAGCATAACAGGAAGCTTATCCAGGTTTCAAGGGAGCAAGGGGTCAGGGTAGATACCGGTATTAAAATCACTTGAACCCTTGAATTCTGGGACCCTTTTGTTACGGTACATATTTCTGCTCACGTTTTGGTACATACCATTTTATAAAGTTATAGTCTATCCCTATCGGAGCCGGCTCTATGCCGTGAAACCGGCTGCTGATAACGGGCAGAGCATCAGGAACGTAGAGAAAGGTGCAGGGCTGCTCTTCCGCCAGTATTTCCTGAATCCTGAAATAGTACTTCCTGCGCTCGTTCTGATCAAAGGTGTTGCGTGCTTTTATGAGCAGCCCGTCAACCTCGGCGTTGCTGTAGGAAATAAAGTTAAGCTCTTCCGGCTTGGTTTTACCTGAATACCAGATGTCATAGAGATCCGGGTCCTGGGGAATAGTCCACCCCAGAATGACCGCTTCAAAGCGGCGCTGGTTTATAAACTGATTGATAAATGAGGCCCATTCTATGATGCGAATTTTTACCCTGATACCGACCTGTGCCAGGCGGTACTGGATAATTTCTGCGCATTTGGCACGCTCGTTATTGCCGATGTTGGTCAGTATGGTGAACTGAAACGGCGTGCCATCACGGTCGATGACCCCGTCTCCGTCATGGTCCTCCCAGCCTGCCTTACTGAGTAGCTCCCGTGCCTGGTGATGATTGAAGGGATATTTTTTTACCTCCGGGTTATATACCCACGTGCCGGGTTTATAGGGGCCGGTTGCAATCTGCCCCAGGCCCATATGCACCACATCGATCAGTTCCTGCTTATCAATTGCACAGCTTATTGCCTGGCGCACCCGGCTGTCTTTAAAGAGCGGGTTTTTTAAATTATATCCCAGATAGGTATAGGAGAAGGAGAGGTAGCAATACTTTTTAAAATATTGTCTGAAATAGGGTGTATCGGTCTGGCGGGTATACTGCATCGGGGTGAGGCCCATGCGGTCTATGGTTCCGGATTTGAGTTCAAGAAACATCGTGGCACTGTCAGGAATTACCCGGTACACATACCGGTCAATGCAAGGTCTGCCTTCAAAGTAGCGGGGGTTTGCCTGCAGGGTAATTTTTGCGCCTGACTCCCAGCTTTGAAAAATATAGGGCCCGGTGCCCACCGGGTGCCGGGAGAGAGGGCTTTTTACAATGTCTTTCCCCTTCAGCAGATGCTCGGGAAGCACGGACAGTCCCCAGCTTTCAAGCGCGGGAGCAAAGGGTTTTTCGTAGTGCACCTGGAAGGTAAAATCATCCAGTGCCCGGGCATCCTTAACCTGGAGAAACGGGTCAGCATAGGCGGTCGGCGTTTTCGGGTCGCACATAATGCGGTAGGTAAAAAGAACATCCCGTGAGGTAAACGGCTGCCCGTCGTGCCAGAAAACGTTTTTCCTGAGGTGAAAGCGGATGGTCAGGCCCTTATCCAGTATTTCCCATGACTCTGCAAGGTCGCCAATGAGGTTCAGGTCCTTATCATATTTTACCAGGCCGTTATAAATGAGCCCGGCGACGCTGTGAGAGGCGCTGTCAGAGGCCAGGATGGGAATGAGGGTGCTGGCATCGCCAATGGAGCTGTCGATAAATGCGTCACCATGCGCAGGGTCAGCGCTGTCCTCAGCAACTTGCCCGGCAGCGCCGGCGAAAGCAGTAATACCCGGCAGGAGCAGCAGCAGACATGCTAACACTATTTGGGATATAGCTTGAGCTCTAGCGTATGCGTGTTTCATGGTGCTGTGATTAAAATTACCGGGAGATGGTAAAAATTGGCCGTGCCCTTTCCACGTCTGAGGCACGCTGTCAGAAAATGTCTGCAGAATAAATATAGATCTCTGTGTCCTGATCCATCCAGGCACTTTTGGGCAGCCCGGCCTTTTCGCAGGTATGCTCCAGAAAGGTTTTTTTATTCCAGGCGTAACTGGTTGCAACCTGTGGCAGAAGCAGGCCGTGATGCGGACCATTAACTATATAAAGGCCATGCTTGCCTATTTCGATTTCCTGCACGCGTTCAATTTTTATCATCGGTGTAAGAACAGAGATTTCAATTTCCAGCTCTTCAAGCTCTTGCTGTGTTACCGGATCAAAGCGGGGATCCTGAAGCGCTGCTGCGATGGCCATATCCCGGACAGTTTTATACAGCGGTTTGGTGGGATGTATATACCCTATGCAGCCCCGCAGGTTTCCATGCAGATGGAGGGAAACAAAAGCCCCTCTTTTTTCCCGCAGTATGTCTGACGTTACTTCACCGAAAGGCGGGTTTTTACCGGCCAGAGAATTTTCAATAGCAGTGCGGGCTATAGCGTAGAGGGTTGCTTTATCATCTTTTGAGAGGCCCAGATCAATGCCGGTTTTTTTCTTTTTGTCCATGGCTTACATCCATAAGGATAGTTTATGCATTATTCTGCACTGATGGGTGGATGAACGGTTAATGACCGTGCCCGGGTGCTGGAAAAAGGGTGATGCGGGTGCGGTGCTGCCAGGGGGATGGCTGTTTGAGACCGCTGCAGCGGCAATACCGGTAGGGGTGACGGAAGCATTGTTCATTGGTGTACATCCTAACCCGGACAAGCCGGAATTAAAAATGTTCACGTGTGTTTTATAAGTTCGAAATCCGAAGCACGAAATCAAAAACAAATTCCAAGGAACCAAAATGCTAAACAATGCAGAGGATACCATGCTGTTTTGAACATTCAGTGCTTGAATTTTGTATTTATTTCGTGCTTCGATATTCGTATTTCGAATTTATCTTACCAAAAAAAAGAATGTAACAACTAAGCGACTGAGTAGCTGTTTGATGCTGCATAGTATACCCCTAATCTTCAAAAAGTGCATCAACAAAATCCCGGGCATTAAATTCCCGCACATCATCTATTTTTTCGCCTACCCCTATAAAGCGAACGGGCAGTCTCAGTTCTTCACAGATGGCAACGATGACCCCGCCTTTGGCCGTACCGTCGAGTTTAGTGAGCGCAATACCGGAAATGTTAAGTGCCTCTTTAAAGATTTTTGCCTGGGCAATGGCGTTCTGTCCGGTCGTAGCATCGAGCACGAGCAGCGTCTCGTGCGGTGCGCCGGCAATCTCTTTGCTGATTACCCGGTGCACTTTTTTAATTTCCTCCATGAGCGTAATTTTGGTATGCAGCCTGCCGGCGGTATCGATGATAAGCACGTCAGTGCCCCGCGCCTGAGCTGCCTTGAGCGCATCAAAAACAACGGCAGAAGGGTCTGCTCCGCTCGCATGTTTTATTACCTCACAGCCGGCACGGTGCCCCCATATTTCGAGCTGTTCAATGGCAGCGGCCCTGAAGGTGTCTGCGGCTGCAAGAAGCACGGTATGCCCCTGGGTTTTAAACAAATGCGCCATCTTGGCGATGGTAGTGGTCTTTCCCGTTCCGTTTACGCCGACGGTGAGAATCACAAACGGGCGCCGGGCAGGATCAACCAACAGCGCTTTCTCGCCGTGGGCAAGCATGGACAGGATCTCTGTTTTAAGAGCATCTTTCAGCTTCTCTGCTTCTTCAAGCTCCTTGCGCTGCACCTTCCAGCGAATCGAATCCATGAGGGTCTTAATGGTTGCTATCCCGATATCAGCCCCGATGAGGGCCTCTTCAAGCTGGTCCAGAAGGTCTTCGCTGATCTCACGCTTGCCGGCCGTTATTTCTTCTATGCGGCGAACGATGGCTGTATGGGTTTTGCTCAGCCCTTCTTTAAGCCGCTGAAAAAATCCTCGTCGTTCTTTTTTTTGTTCCATGAATATGTCAGTGGAGGTCTACTGAAACTATTTTAGAGACACCCTGCTCCTGCATGGTGATGCCATAGAGGGTATTGGCTGCCTGCATTGATTGTTTGCTGTGCGTCACCATTATGAACTGGGAATAATCGCTCATCTTCTGCAGATGAACGTTGAACCGGTCTATATTGGTGTCATCAAGGGCAGCGTCGATTTCGTCAAGCAGGCAGAACGGGCTGGGCTTGGTAAGGAATATGGCAAAGAGCAGGGCCACTACCGTCAATGAACGCTCACCGCCGGAAAGCAGATCAAGGCTCTGCAGCTTTTTACCCGGGGGCTGGGCAAAAATCTCAATCCCGGTTTCAAGCAGGTCGGTCTCATCGGTCAGGAAGAGATAGGCTTTGCCGCCCTGGAAGAGCAGGGGGAATACCTCCTGGAAATGAGTATTGACCTGATTAAAGGCATCTTGAAATTTTTCCCTGGTGGTGCGGTTAATCTTGGCAATTACCCTCTGCAGGGAATCAAGCGATTGCGTGAGGTCCTGCTCCTGCGCCTGCAGGAAGTCAAAACGATGTTTATGCTCATCATATTCAGTTTCAGCACCGAGGTTGACTTCGCCCATATTTTCCAGACGCTGCTTCATTTTATCTAATTTTTCCTGCTGCTCCTCCTGCATAAATTCTTCAGCATCCGGCGGAGGCGGCAGCTCCTGGAGTGTGCAATGGTATTTTTCAGCAATTTCATCTTTTATGTGTTCACACCTGAGCGAGACCTCCCTGAGATCAAGCTCAAGGGCATGAATTTGAGGTTCAATTTCGTCTCTCAGCGCCCGCAGCTTTTTCAGGGATTCTTCGCCCGCGCTGACGGCCTGGGCAATGTCCTGCTCCAGCTCTTTTTCTGCAGTGAGCCCGGCATCGATGGCACTATGGCGGACCAGCAGCTGCGCGAGGCTTTCCTGGCCTTGGGAAATCTCTGCGGCGAGTGATTCCTGGCGCTTTTTCAGCTCATCAAGCTCCCTGACCAGCGAATCAGTCTTGGCCTGGACAGCGGCCCTGGCACTCAGAAGGGCGCTGAGCCCCGCGGCGGCGCTTTCCTGCCGCTGCTGAATCACTTCAAGCTTCACCCGTGACTCAACTGCTATTGATTCAGCCTGCTTTACTTCTTCCTGCAGCGTGCTTTCATTATGCTGGAACTTTTTCAAAGCCTGCTGCAGCTCATCATCGCTGTATTTGAAAGAGCCTTCCTTAACAACGAGGTTTTTCAGTTCCTGCTGGTGCTTGAAAAGATCCTGTTCATACTCTTCCTGCTCCATGCCTATAAGCTCTATTTTTTCCTGGCACTGACGCGCCTCTTCCGAGAGCTTCCTGTTTTCCGTTTCCTGCTGCATGAGCTGGAGATCAAGCTCGTGCTTGGAATGTTTCAGCTGCTCCAGGGCTTCAATAACAATGCTCAGCTCAGCGGCAATCTGCTCACGCTCAGATACCCGTGACGTGAGATCTGCCTCAAGATGC
>JAPLIX010000596.1 GCA_026388865.1 Pseudomonadota bacterium
AAGGCGCAAGGCGATGGAGGACTTACTGCTTGTCCACTGCTTGTAATTGGTAGACTAACAGAGAGAGCTGAAAAATAAATCTGGCCCCTTTTTTATTTGCCCCCCCTTTTTTTATTGAGTCGTTGAAAAAAGAGTTACAGGGATAGATAGTTTATAGTTGAGGTTTGACCCCATTGCCCTGCGTATCAGCCGTCAACATCCTCACGGATAACGGTATCCAGCACTGCCACAATAGCGTCTTTTATTCTGGCAAACTCAGCGTCGATAACGCCCGACTCAATGATCGGGATCTCCTCCCGGTAAATGTTTCCAGTATTGGCATCAAGCGTGATAAAATCCCCCTCTTTTAAATGAAAGCCGCCGAGGATGATATCATCAGGGTGCTCGCCCCGCTCCCAGTTAACATCGGTCATGCACGGTTTTTTTTCCGCAATGGCAACCAGCGCTGCGTGGGATGTTATGCCTCCCTCTTTTGAAATATAGCCGGCCACATTATTCTCCTGCATAATGATTTTGGGCGGCACATTGGTTTCCGCCAGATAGATGAGCGGGCCGTCAAAGGTGCCGATGCTCCCCTGGTTCAAGACCAGCCTGCCTCTTACGGCACCGCCATTAACCGGTTTCCCGATGGCAATGACCGGCTTGTTCTGCGCTTCCTTCCGGTCAAGATAGGTCTGCCTGATCTGCTTGTTTAAGCTGAAGGCAGTGCGCTTGATCAGTTTAAATTCGCTGTAAATCTGCTCGCAGTAAAAGTCATAGCTGTTGACTATCAGGGCTATGGGGGACTGCTTCAGAATTCTCGACTGCACGATATACACCGTGTTGTCGCGTATGGCAAATTCAATATCGGTTGGATAGCGCTGCTCACGCTCGTCAAAATACTTGAACCGGGTGAGCAGTTTATAGTGGTCATGGTGCCGCTGGATGAATTCCCCGATGCCTGCCGGAGAGACAATGCCATCCGCGATAACATTGCCGAAAAACCCTTCCCCGAATTCAATCTGTTCCGCATAGGCAGTGCCGATTCTGCCGGTGCCCGGGTTGCGGGTGAAAAAGACTCCGGAACAATCCCGGGAGGACAGGACCGGGAGGCACTCCTGGATGAGGNNNNAGGGATGCCGTAGTTGCGGGCCTGTTTTAAAACGATTTCATTTTCGTAGGTATTAAACACGGCGATGGTTGAATTATAGAGCTGCTCAAATAAATCATCCGGGATTGCTGCTGTGCCAAGGCCGCTCTGTTGCCCGATTACCTCCTGGATTTTATGTGCTGCTGCGCGGATGGATGCAAGCTTCCGGACATAGAGCTTTTCGTACTTTTCAACCCCGGCTGACATGAGAATAGCTCCCGGAGATAGCCCCAGGACGCTTTTGGCATAGCTCATAAGGAAGCTGATCCAGGCTTGGTAGGCGCGGGTGGGCTCTTCTAGGGTGCGCGCCCAGGCTTCCGCAATCCTTGCATCTATGCCGATATGGCTGATCGTATCCAGTACTCCGGGCATGGACATAACGCCCCCGGAGCGCGCCATGAGCAAAAGAGGGTTCTGCGGGTCGCCGAATTTTTTAGCGGTGCGGTCTTCAATAGTTTCGACCATGATGCGCAGTTCGCGGCGAAACTCAGCCAGGCGCTCCGGACTCTCTTTAATGCAGGACCAGGTCAGGGTGCTGAATCCCGCGCCCTTCGGCACCGCCATGGCAGGGAGGCGGTTGTTCACTATAATCCGTGCGCTGGTTATCTGGGAGAAGCCCTTGCCGCCCATGAATTCCGGGCCTTCCAGCTCTGGGTAGTGCTCATTCAAGTCGGTGCCAAACCTGAAGACCAGGTCTTTGACGGCTCTGCTGATAGGGTTCAAGCTTTTTCCTGTCCAGATATTTTGAAATATTATTAATCAGGTTGCCCAGCAGGTGTGTCGTCTTTTCCCGGATAAGATTGTTGAAAATCCTGTTTATCATCGGCTTTTCCCACGTCTGCAGGTTTTCAGCATACAGCTTCTGCAGGCGCGCAATACTGTTCTCCAGCGCAGCGTGCATTGCATCAACCAGCGTGGGAAAATGGGTGGTCCGGTCCGGCCGGCTGTGCAGTTGTCCCAGCAGGTTCTCAAGCAGCAGGGCAAACCGCAGGAGATTTATGTTGCCGTGTACCACGGCCCGGGTGCAGAGCGCAAGGTTGCCCATTATCACCAGTGCATCCAGATAGTTTGCATCGTTTATTTCCCGCATGACGGAATTAACAACATTGGAATAGTAGATGAAAGACGCGCGCTCCAGCAGTACATCAAGAGTTATGAGGCGGAGCAGGATAGTGCCTTTGGCCGCACGGCCGCATCGAGCCGCCTCCATAATGAGGCGGTATAGATGGTACCGGGCTTTGCCCACGGCATGTCCCTCCCAGCGCTGATTGAACAGGCCGGACTCCCCGGCAAAACTGATGAAAAGCTGGTAGGACGGCAGTGCGGCAAGCTCCTGATGGGGCAGATTATCCATGAGCATCCGGATCACTCCGGCGAATTCCTGCTCTGCCGTCCCTGACTACTGCTGCCGGCTTTTGTGTGCCCAGGCAATTTTTAA
>JAPLIX010000048.1:0-425 GCA_026388865.1 Pseudomonadota bacterium
AAAAAAGGATATACATGATGGAACCAAAAGCAGGCTTGATGATCATATACGGAACATTCAATGTGGCGCTGGTACTCCTGGGAGCGCCTTTTTTTGAAGGTGTATTGCGCAAGATTACCGCTCAGGTGCAGTCACGAAAAGGGCCGCCGGTGCTGCAGCCCTACTTTGACCTGCTGAAACTGCTCGGCAAGGAAGATATTGAAGTAGGCGAAAATGCTGCCATGCAGCGCTTTGCCGCCTATCTTTCACTGGCATCTATTCTGACCGTAGCAACCCTGGTGCCCATGGGATCGAGCGTTCCCATGAACGCTGCCGGCGACAGCATACTGCTCATTTATCTTCTGACCCTGTGCGGTATTGCAACGCTGTTTGCCGGGCTTGCTGCCGGTTCCCTCTACTCCCTGGTCGGGATGAGCCGGGAAATG
>JAPLIX010000048.1:495-6706 GCA_026388865.1 Pseudomonadota bacterium
GACCCTGGAGCCGCTGCTGGCGGTTGCCATTGTTATCAGCTCTATAAATGCCGGATCGCTCAGGCTGGATGCCGTACTCAACGGTGCCGTGTATGGCCATGGCTTCCCCCTGTCCGGGCTTATCATGCTGGGGGTGATGCTGTTTTCATTGCAGGGTTTTGTGGGGCGGCTGCCCTTTGATATTACCGAAGCTGAGACCGAAATTATGGAGGGACCGCTGCTTGAGTACTCGGGACCAAAGCTTGCGCTGTTCAAGTACCTGCAGATGGCAAAACTGATGGTGTACAGCGGCATCTTCATAGCGCTCTTTGTCCCGTGGGGCAATACCTTGTTTTACCCCGTGAATGTGATTATTTTTCTTATTAAAGTCCTGGTCCTGGTTCTCATCATCACGCTGGTTGCATCAATTCATCCGCGCTACCGCATCGATCAGGCTATCCGCTACTTTGCGGGCATGTTTATTGTGTCAATCGGCGCTCTTATTCTGGCCGTATGGGGATACTAACGAGAGCGACACCGTACGGGTAATTTTAAATTCTGGAGTTACACTATGAAGCAACAACCTGGCGTTTGTACGTTTTGTGGAACCGGCTGCGGTCACTTTATGAAAGTTACCGGCACTGCGGTCGAACGCGTCTTTCCTTCGCAGAATCATCCGGTGAGCAAGGGAAGGCTGTGCGTCAGAGGCTGGAACATACACGAGCTGCTCAATACCGCCCAGACCATCAACCGCCCCCTGATAAAAAAGAACGGCCAGTTTGCTATCGCTTCCTATGAAGAAGCGATAGCACTGCTGGTTGATACCCTGAAGGCTCTCCCGCCCACAGCCATCGGGTTTCTTGCCTCACCCCGGTCCACCAACGAAGAGCAGTTTCTGCTTATGAAGCTGGCCCGGGCTGTCTTTAAAACCAATACCATAAGCCTTTCCTCTGATGCCGGCCATAGAGGATGCCTCAATGTCCTGTCCCGGGGAACCGGCATGGCAGGCATGACCGGCTCGCTCGATGAAATCTGCAAGGCGGAGTTCCTGCTGGTTGCAGGAAGCGACATCACCAAACAGAACCCCATTGTCGGCAGTGAAATTCACCTGGCAGCCCAGGCAGGAGCAAAAATAGTAACTATTGACAGCAGGCGCACCCAGATTGCAAAGCTCAGCAATACCTTCCTGCAGATAACACCCGGCGCTCTGAAACTGGCAGTGGCAGGGATTGCCAAATGCGTCGTCCAGGACGGACTCATCGATTCAGACTTTGTCCGCAGCAGCACCAAAGGGTTTGAGGAATTTTCTGCCTCCCTAACACAGCTCTCCGAGCAGGAGATCACGGCCAAGACCGGGATCAGCATTGAAGAGTTCAAGCTGGTGGCAAAGGCTCTTTCTCAGGCAAAAACCGCAATGGCATTTTTCTCCTCAGGCATATCAGGCCTTGATGAGGACACCATCAGCTATATCTTCAATCTGTTTGCCATGACCGGTAAAATCGGCAAAGAGGGCTGCGGCGTCAACCCGATTACCGGCATCAATAACCTTCAGGGCGGCTATGACATGGGGTGCGCTCCGGACCTGCTCAGCGGTTTTCAGTCGCTCTCGGATCAGGCTGCAGTTAAAAAATTCAACACTGCCTGGGGCGTTGAGCTCAACATCACGCCGGGCAGATCAGTATCAGAGCTGCTGGCAGAATCGCCGGGACAGTTGAAGGCGCTGGTAGTGATTGATCACGACGAGGGCCTGGTACGCGATGCTGCGGCGCTGCAGAAGGTTGATTTCATAGCCTACATCAGCACCTACAAGAATAAATTCATGGATCATGCCCATATGGTGCTCCCCGCTGCCCGCTATATTGAAGAGGACGGCACCTTCACCAGCACCGACCGACGCGTCCAGCTGTCAGTAAAGAAGCGTGAGCCGCAAAACGATGTGCTCCCGGGGTGGAAGCTCTATGCCCGCATTGCAGAAAAAGCCGGGGCAAAATGGAGCTATGCAGGGCCGGCAGAGGTAATGGATGAGATTTCCCGGCTGACCCCAACCTATGCGAAGCTTTCCTATAAAAAGCTGGCCTCGACTTTCGGCGGGGTGCAGTGGCCCTGCGATGAAAAAAATCCCGATGGTACGCGGCGCCTGGACATTAAAGCCGCCGGCTCCTCCATCAGTTTTGCAAAAGTATCCGGCGCATTTGCTGTGCCCGCTGCGGGAAAAGACTTTCCGTATCTGCTCATGATAGGCAAAGCCCAGGATTTCTGGCATCAGAACAATCTGATGAGAAAAACCTTTATCCCCATGAGAGAATATAACGCAACCCTGCTTGATTACCCCGAGGGCTATGTAGAAATTGCCCCTGATACTGCCAAAGCTCTGCAGGTCAGAAACCAGTGGCAGGTGAAAGTGGTGTCGCCCTACGGCGAGATGCTGCTGGCGGTTAAAATATCAGCTGATGTGAAGCCGCATGCTGCCTATGTACCGTACTTTGCCCGGGATATCATCGCCAAGGCGCTGACCGGGCACCCGGAGATTTTTAAACAGGGTGAGGACGCAACCATCCCCATAAGAATTGAGAAGGTATAGCCATGTATCTCATTAAAAAAAACGACATCCTACAGATTGCAAAAGCGTTGAGCACCGAGTATCAGGTATATGGCCCGGTAATAGAACCGGGATCAGGGCAGACCTTCTTTGAAAAGGTTGAAGATGTAAGCGAGATTAACCTTTCCGCACCGATACCTGCTGCCCCGCCTAAACATATCGTGTTTCCTCAGGCTGATCGCATACTCTCCTACCGCTATGCAGGCGGGAATGCGCCGGTTGAGATGAAACCGGATTTCAAGGAGACCCCCAAGGCCTTGTTCGGCCTTCGCTCCTGCGATTTAACCGGCCTGCAGTGCCTTGACCGGTTCTTTCTCGGCCAGGAGTTTGTCGATGAAGTCTACCGCAGCCTCCGTAAAAAAATGTTCATTGTCACCAACACCTGCGTGGTGCCGTTTAAATACTGTTTCTGTGTCTGCACTGACAGCGGCCCCGCTGCTGAGGAAGGCTATGATCTTAATCTGACCGACATCGGCGACAACTTCCTGATTGAAGCGGGAAGCGCCAAAGGAAAAGCGCTCTGTGAAAAACTGCAGCTTGCAAAAGCAGCCGATAAAGATCTGGCGGAAAAAAACCGCCTGGTTGATAAATCAATAACACTCTTTGAGTCATTTTCCACTGAATCCAAGGCCTGGGTATCGCGGGTAATGAACCGCATCACAACCGGCTTTGCCAAGGAAGAAGTGTGGGAATATGTCGGTGACCAGTGCTTTGAGTGCGGCGCCTGCTCCTTTGTCTGCCCTTCATGCTCGTGCTTTAATGTGGTCGATACCGCCACGGGAGACTGTTCCTGCGACCGCCTGCGCACCTGGGACTCCTGTTCCTATGAAGGCTACTCCCGCATGGCCGGCGGCCACAACCCGCGCAAACCCGTAGAAGACCGGCGCAACAAGCGCTTTTTTTGCAAGCTTTCCTATTCCCAGAGTAAAAAATATCTGCGGCCGGGCTGTGTCGGCTGCGGCCGCTGCGACTGGGTGTGCCCCGGTGATATCGGCATGCCCAACGTTGTCAAATACATACGACGCGAAACCACAAGTAGGGACCAGCTATGAATAACGGTACAAAAATAGTAACCATCCCCGAGACGGCGACCATTGAAGATATAAAGGACGAGATTCGGGACGTAAAAACATTCTATATGTCCCTGGATAATAAGGAACTGGATAAGAACTTCAAGATAAAGTCCGGTCAGTTCATTATGTGTACCATATTCGGGGCCGGAGAGTTTGCTGTTTCGCTGCCTCCCAGCCCGGAGAATGACCGCTTCCATCTCACGGTAAGAAAAGTGGGATCAGTCACCGATGCCCTGCACGAGCTGAAAGCTGGCGACAAGGTGGGGATCCGGGGGCCGTTTGGCAACGGGTTTCCGTTTGAAGAGATCAAAGGGAAAAATATTATCTATGTCGCGGGCGGCATCGGGCTGATTCCGCTGCGGTCTTCCATTGTCCACGTCCTGCAGCATAAAAAGGAATTCGGCAGGGTTCTGGTGCTGCACGGGGCGCGCACGCCCGATGACCTGATGTACAAGGAAAACCTGAAAGAGTGGCAGTCGTTTCCCGGCTTTGAGACCTATATCACGGTGGATGTGGGCACTCCCGGATGGACCGGAGAAGTCGGCTTTGTCCACACCCTGTTTGACAAGGCAAATCTGCCCGTCGAAAATACCGTAGCCTTTGTGTGCGGGCCGCCGGTCATGTTCAATACGGTGATTGGCGAGCTGCTGAAGCGCGGCCTGCGGGATGACTGCATCATCTCAACCCTTGAGCGGCACATGAAGTGCGGCGTGGGCAAGTGCCAGCACTGCGCCATCGGCAGAACCCTGGTCTGCACTGATGGCCCGGTGTACACCTACCGGCAGATTAAAACTCTCGGAGAGCAGATCTGATGAGCCTGGTCACCGATATCATGGGTGTGGTGAAGGAAAAGACCTGCATCGTGGGGATGGGGAACTATCTGCGCAAGGATGACGCGGTTGGGCTCTACCTGGTTGACGAACTGCAAAGCAAAGTGAGTTCCGACCAGGTGCTGCTCTTGAATGTGGAAGATATTATTGAAAGCTATGTATTCAAAATTGCCGAGCTTGACTGCGAAAACGTCCTGATCATCGACGCGGTTAAGTCCACCACCTCTCCCGGCTCCATAATCTTTGGCCGGCTTACTAACTGCGGTGAGGAGCTCAATGGCTATTCGACACACCAGCTCTCCTTAACCCTGTGCGGAAAAATTCTTGAGGAAAGCGGGAAAAAAACCTACCTGCTGGGAGTTGAAGCAGGAGATACCGACTTTGGACAGGGTCTTTCAGAGGACGTGAAACAGAGTGCCGATCTGCTAAAGGATATTATTGTTGAAATTATAAGCAGCAATAATAAGGAATATGTATATAAACAGTAACTGCCAGATGTAAGATGACAGAAGCCAGGCCAACAGATTGTATATGATCTGTTGTCTGTTCTCTGAATTCTGCTAGTCTATTCGTTAATGAGGTTTTTATATGTCACGAATTGAAGAGATTAAATCCCGGGTTTCAAGCAAGTTAAAGGATGCGCTCATCGGCATTGAGCAGCCCTCTGCCACACAGCTTTTCTTTGACATAAAAAAGGAAAAGGTGCGTGATATCTGCAACGAGCTGATCAGCCTGGGCGGCAGATATCTGGTCAGCGTCGGCTATGATAATATTGAACGGAACAAAACACTCGGCATGGTGCATACCTTCGGCTTTGACCGGGACAATGTCTATTGCGGCGTGAGAACCTCTGTTCCGGAAGGCAACCCGAAGATGGATTCAATCACTCCTGATATTCCCAACGCCGGGTGGTCCGAGCGGGAGTTTGCGGATCATCTGGGCATGAAGTTTACCGGCCATCCCAAACCAAAGCGCCTGATACTTTCAGATGACTGGCCTGAGGGGCTGTATCCGTTGCGAAAAACCGTGCCTTGGAACATCCAGCCGCCGTCCGCTGAAGGGGTGGCCTACCAGCTTGATGAATGCCCTGACGGGTGCACGGTGGTGCCGGTGGGGCCGTATCATCCAACCCTCCACGAGCCGGCCCATTTTGCCCTTTTTGTCGACGGCGAAACTATTAAAGGCTGCGACTATCGCGGCTTCATGATTCATCGCGGCATTGAAAAGCTGTGCCAGACCCAGCTTACCTACAATGAGATACCCTTTGTGGCGGAACGCATCTGCGGCATCTGCGGCTCAGTGCATGCCACTGCATACGCACAGTCAGTTGAAACTGCGGGCAACATCAAGATATCCCGCAGGGCGGAATACATCAGGACTATCATGCTTGAAATAGAGCGTGTTCATTCCCATCTGCTCTGGCTCGGCGTGGCAGGCCATCTGATCGGCTACAATACGATATTCATGCACTCCTGGCGCGTCAGAGAGCCGGTAATGTGGCTGGGCGAGCGGATGACCGGAAACCGCAAAACCTACGGCATGATTGTGGTCGGCGGCGTGCGCCGGGACATCACCCCGGAAATCAGGCAGGACATCCTTAATGTCATGAAAAAGATTGAAGAGGAGCTGGTGGTCATCAAGAATGCCATTATCGGCGACACCTCCATCCACAAAAGAACTAAAAATGTGGGCTATATCACAAAAGAAGATACCATCAAATGGAGCCTGGT
>JAPLIX010000053.1 GCA_026388865.1 Pseudomonadota bacterium
CAGGAGTACCAGCGCCACATTGAATGTTCCGTATATGATCATCAAGCCTGCTTTTGGTTCCATCATGTATATCCTTTTTTTATAAACACCTTAACCCGGCCAAGCCGGAAGCAAATCCGAATAGCGAAATCAGCAATTCGAAACAAATTCAAATGACCAAAGTGGAAAATTTAAAACGACTCTGGTGAAAAATGCTGTTTTGAAGTTTGGAACATTTTTATTTTTTTAATTTGTTTCGTGCTTCGATATTCGTATTTCGAATTTTTCTTGCCAAAAAACACGAAAATAACAACTAAGGGACACGTCTCTGCAATCTATTTCTCACCTATGCGGTTTTGGGTTTCCACCAACCCAGCGAATATACCGCTTCACCCCGGCATACAGATGATGAGCGCCGTAGCGGTGCTGTTCCGCATCCTGCGCATAGCCGCACAACCAGGGCTCATCTGCCCTCTTTTTGGAACCGCCAAGCCGGGTAATAATGAATGCGATAATGAGCATGATGCCCAGGACCATGATGAGCACCAGCGGATCAAACAGGGCACTGCCGTCAGCGCTGGCAATCCCGGCAAGGCCATCAAGCCGGGCAAGCGGCATTTTTGCAAGACTCGCTCCCAATCCCTGCTGGCTTCCGTGCAGGGCCTGCGCTATGAGCTGATAGGCACCGATGGGGATAATGCCAAATACCAGGCACAGGGCTGCAAGTATCAGCTGGGGAATCTGCATCATCCAGCCAACTTCAAGCAGCGGCTTGCGCGCAGCTTTCTCAGCCACGTGGGAACTTGTTCTTGACAGGAAGCTCACGCCAAAAAATTTCATAAACGAAGCAAGGGTTATGGCGCTGGTCAGGATGGCAAACACGGCACATATTCCCAGATACTTGGCAACGCTTGAGCCAAGTATGGTTGAAACATAGATGCTCCATTTGCTGGCGAAGCCGTTAAACAGCGGCACTCCGGCAATAGAAAAGGATGCAATTAAGGTCATAATGGCGGTCACCGGCATAAACTTGATAAGGCCGCCCATCTTGTTGAGATCCTGGGTATCAGTAGCATACAGCATGGACCCGGCATTGAAGAACAAAAGGCTTTTAAATGTGCCATGGTTGATAGTGTGAAACAGTGCGCCATAGAAGCCGATTGCTGCAAGCCCGAGCACGGTTTCGTTTTGCAGGCCCGGGCGAATCAGGGCCACGCAGGCACCGAGTCCGAGGAGAATGTATCCCACCTGTCCGATGCTGTGAAAGGCAAGAAGACGTTTGGATTGTTCCTGTTTGAGTGCTTGAAGGGTACCAATGAAGAGGGTAATCGTCCCCAGAGCAGCTATAAGCAGCCCCCATCCAGCGCTTGGATAGGATTCTATGGCCTGCTCCGGCACCAGCCACAGAAATGAGCGCATCAGCCCGTACACGCCGGTTTTAATCATAACTCCTGACAGGAGCGCGCTTACCGGTGAGGGTGCTGCGGGATGGGCGGCAGGAAGCCACATCTGTCCGAACGGCCACATACCGGCCTTGATGCCAAAGCCAATTAAATAGAGAAGAAAAGCAACTATCACCACTCCGCTGCCGCTCTGCAGCAAACCCGGCAGTCCATGACTGATAGCTTCAAAGTCATATTTCATGAGGGTCTCAGACCCTACGGTTGCCGGTCCCTGGGCGAGTAGTGCCGAGGCAACCATGATCAGGACACAGGCGATCTGCATCATGAGCAGGTATTTATTTGCAGCCCGGACATTTTCCCGCTTTTTGTATTCATAGCGAACCAGAGCATACGAGGTAAGTGTCATGAGCTGCCAGAAAATGAAAAAGAAGAGCATCATGTCGCTTACGCATACAATCCCGTACATGCCGGCTACAAAAAGGAGAAAGTACGGATAGTATCTCGCAACGCCGTAATCTTTATAGTGCTCCATGTAGCTGATGGAAAAGAAGGCGGAAAGAACCGCGATGGTTGCTATAAGCCCAATAAATATGGCGCTCAAGCCATCTATGTAGATGCGCAGGGAGGAACCGAACTGCGGCAATTCCATGATGGTTACCGCTTCTCCCGGCCCTGACAGAAGCACGGTGCCTGCAGCTGTGATGGCAAGGAAACTGGAAAGCGCTGTGGCCAGAAAGCAGAGCCACCCTGCTACAGCTTTGTTTTTTGATAACAGCAGCGATACTATTGCGCCGCCTGCACACACTACAAGAGCGTAGATTATTGCATAGGCTGGAGTCATCGTATGTGGTTCCTCACAATGTGGTGTTGGTTATGAGCTGAAACAGGTTGTTACAATTTAATTAAGCACGGTGGACTATTTAGGCCTGTTTAGGTAATGTCTTGGAATTAATTATGCAAAATCTAAATAAATAAGAATTGTAATTTTAGAAATAAAATTTTTGCAAAAATTGCGCCATCAACAGACATACAAGAAATACCGGGACTATTAAGAGCGCTGCCGCGAAGCGCTAAAACCCCCCGGTTTCAATTCAAATAAATGAATAAACATGCTTATTTCATATTGCTTTGATTCGTTTGGCGGGTTAATAATGTAGTCGATTGTGCAGGGTCAGTGATACGTTCATTGGTGGTAAATCGCCTTTGAGCACTATCTGCAGGCTATATAATATTGACAAAATGACATGGTGCTCAGCAGGGAAAACCCTGAAAAGTAATTGGTTAAAAAATCAAACTATTTGTTTTTACTTATATTTAATTTTTTAATTGGTTCCTGTCAAAATGACAGCTATCATTACATCATTATGAACTTATAAAATGTGAATTTTAAAGTAAAAGGCAGGGGCTGAAATTTAAAATTCAGGCCCGGAAGGAGAATATAAGCTATACATGGAAACGCTTCGCATTTTAGTGGTCGAGGATGAATATGGTATGCGCCTGGCAATTGCCCGGGCTTTGCGGGATTATACGATCCATATTCCTGAGATAGAAGGAAAAATTGGGTTTACTATCGAGCAGGTTGAGGTTGCAGAAGAGGCGCTCACTATCATTAACGACAAGCCCCCCGATATAATTCTGCTGGATTATAAACTGCCCGGCATGAGCGGCCTTGACCTGCTTACCCAGGTATCAGCAAAGCAGCTTGACCTGCTGGCTATCATGATCACGGCGTATGCATCTATCGAGACTGCTGTTACGGCCACCAAACAGGGCGCCTTTGATTTCCTTGCCAAGCCGTTTACGCCCATGGAATTAAAAGAAACTATTTATAAGGCCGTGAAACATCTGCTTCTGATGAGACAGGCCCATAAACTGACGGAAGAAAAGCGCAAGGTTCGCTTTCAGTTTATTTCAGTGCTGGCGCATGAAATGAAGGCCCCGCTGGCAGCCCTCGATGGGTACTTGAACATTCTGCGCGAGCGTGCAGCAGGAGACAGTCAGGAAGTATATGATCATATGCTTGACCGGTGCCTGACGCGCATCCAGGGCATGCGCAAGATGATTATAGATCTGCTTGATTTGACGCGCATTGAGTCAGGAGAGCGGAAACGCGATGTGAGCGAAGTTGACGTGCGGGAAATCGTTCATACCGCGATTGATACGGCGACCCCTGAAGCACAGGAGCGGTCCATTAGCATTAGCTTCCCTGAAAATGGACCAGTGCTCATGCAGGCCGATCGCAGTGAACTGGAGATTGTTTTAAATAATCTAATAACCAATGCCGTGAAGTACAACCGGGATGGCGGGCAGGTCGAGGTCAAGCTTCAGGCTGACAGCGGGCAGGTCAGAATTGTTGTGAGCGATACCGGGATTGGCATGACCGCTGAAGAGTCCGAGCGGCTGTTTAGCGATTTTGTGCGCATTAAAAATGAAAAAACCAGAAACATTCTGGGCAGCGGGCTGGGATTGTCTACCGTAAAGAAGATAGCGCTGCTGTATGGCGGTGAGGTAAGCGTAGAGAGCGAGCCTGATAAGGGAAGCAGGTTTACCGTTACGCTGAATCAGGATGCAGCGGTTAGCGCATCAACCCCCGAACCGGCTAATCAGTGAGCAGGGTAGCTCCGCATTTGCCGGAGGGCTGTTAAACGGGGAGCTGCCGGACATCAGCGCTATCGAAAAATCTACGGCTTGCAGGTTTTACACACCTCAAGCTCTGCGCGCGGTATATTAAATTTTTCAGCTATATAATCTATCTGCACCTGCGGCATAAACGGCTTGCCGCAGGTTTTGCATTCAGCCATGCGGAAGGTCTGTTTCCAGTTGTGCATGATCCGCTGACTTCCCATGGCATAGCCTCCGCCCGGGGAATGATACTGCGCATTCTGCACGTCTTCCATGGTAATGATGCCGGTAGGACAGATGTACACACATGAGCCGCAGCCGATACACTGTTTGGCGGGGTCAAAAAAAGGCGGCGCAACTTCCCGGCTAACCCCGCGGCTGGCAAATCCTATGGCCTCTACCCCCACCACTTCCCGACACGCGCGCACACACTGGCCGCAGAGAATGCAGAAGTTATTGCCGGTTTTAAAGCGCGGTTCATGTATATCATATTCCTGCGCAAGCTCTTTGACGATTTTTACATTCGGGCACCGGGCTAGCAGAAGCTCAAGCACCAGCTTTCTCACCGCGCGAACCCGATCACTCGTGGTCTGCACTACCATGCCGCTATCAGCCGGATAATTGCAGGACGTGACTATGCGGGTCCTGTTTCCCCGTTGTACTTCAACAACACAGAGCCGGCACGCGCCGTAGGGCTGCAGTGCTTCATGGTGGCACAGGGTTGGTATATCAATATCCATTTCCCGGGCAATTTGTAATACGGTTGTGCCTGGGCGGGCCTCTGCCTCTTTTCCGTCAATCGTGAAGGTCATCTTTTTATCCATTGGTTTATTTGCTTTGCAGCATAGATGGTTAGAAAGCCCATTTCGTTTGCTTGTTATGGTATAATTAAAATTGCTCTATCTGTCAATTTTAATTTAGTATGCAGTATGGGTGTATCTATACGGAACGGGTTTATTCGCGAAACACATAACGGGATAAAAGATGCTGCGATGCAGGGTCGGGAGGCGCTTTTACAGGACATTCCCCAAAATTAAGGCATAGAAAACCAGCAAGCGGCATGACCGCAGTGAAAGGATAGGGTAGAGAAGTGGAGCACGAGCGCAGGGAGGTTTTTAACGCCACAACAATATTCTTAGTGGCTTGCGTCACGACCCCGGTTGTGAGCTTGTCGAACAACACAGGGCAGGCAGCTTCCAGAGCCTTCGACGCAGGGGAATGCAATGGGGTCTGGCAGGAGAGAATTCGTCCCGAAGGCCGAAGGGTTTCGGGATTGTGGCTAAACAACCCCCGTGCGCTATAGTAATGACAGCAATATAAATTTTGGGGAAAGTCCTGGTGCTTTTATCCTTGACTTTATCCGCTATGTGCTGCCAATAATTCCGGTAGTGATAATAATTTCAGGCGGCTTTATAGCTTTCCTGCAGCAATGGCCCGGATCACCAGTATCTAACAGCCTGTTAAAACAGAGAGAGATGAAGAGGCTTCTATGAAACGGCGAAACACGCAGAGCAGCTTTCAAGAACTGGAAGCTGCGGAACTTTTTTGTCCGAAATGCCGGCAGGCGGTGCCGGTCAGAAAAAAGCTGCTGTTGGCACTTCCCGATGGTGATAAATATGACTACCTCTGCATTTATTGCGGAAGCTCAGTAGGGACAAAAACCGTCACCAATCATGCGACCCCGCGGGTTATTATCTAACAGGTTGTTGAAAAAGTAGTTTTCTCCCAGGCTGATCAAAAACATCCGGATGCAAGGCGCGCGAAATCGTGAGGAATGAGGCGTACATTACCGTACGTCGCAATGACGAAGGATGAGCGCAACGAAGCAGATGGGTGTTTTTCAACAGCCTGCTATACATGAAACTGCCCGGAGGCGCACCAACAAAGGATTCAATTGACATTGCCGCTGATACCTGTTACTAAAATTTTTTAATCTGATTCAGTATTTATAGCAAAGATAGCAAAGGAGAACGGTAACGTGAAGATTCTTATCACGGGCGGAGCCGGCTTTATTGGTTCGCACCTTGCAGAAGCGCTGTTGGCATGTGACGAAGAGGTTTTTATAATTGATGACCTTTCTACCGGGAGCATTGATAATATTATTCACTTGAAGGAAAATCCTCTCTTTCACTACACCATAGACACCATTAAAAACCAGTCGCTGATGGCGGAGCTGGTAGACCGGTGTGATCTGCTTTTCCACCTTGCGGCTGCCGTAGGGGTCAAGCTGATCGTTGAATCGCCGGTTAATACTATTGAAACAAATATTTACGGCACCGAGGTTGTGCTGCAGCTGGCAAATAAAAAGAAGAAAAAGGTTGTTATTACATCCACCTCGGAAGTCTATGGGAAAAGCGACGCCATACCGTTTCAGGAAGATGCTGATATGGTGCTGGGGCCCACCACCAAGGGGCGCTGGAGTTATGCCTGCTCCAAAGCAATTGATGAATTTCTGGCCCTGGCCTATTATAAAGAAAAGAAGCTGCCGGTGGTGATTGTGCGCCTGTTTAACACGGTTGGCCCGCGCCAGACCGGCCGCTATGGCATGGTTGTTCCCACCTTTGTGCAGCAGGCGCTTCTGAATCACCCCATAACCATTTATGGTGATGGCAGGCAGAGCCGAAGCTTCAGCCATGTAAGTGATGTGGTGCGCGGCCTTACGGGTCTCTCCCGGCATCCCGATGCAGTTGGTCAGGTCTTTAATATTGGCAACAATAAAGAGATAAGCATTGAAGCACTGGCGCAGCTCATAAAGAAAAAGACCGGCAGCTCGTCTGAAATTGTTTATATCCCCTATGACCAGGCTTATGAGGAAGGTTTCGAAGATATGCAGCGCCGCGTTCCTGATATCACCAAAATCGGCCGCCTGATCGGCTTTGAGCCCGAGGTGGGGATCAACGAGATTATCGATTCTGTCATTGACTATTATTATAAGCAATGAACTACCTGGCCTTTTTTTCCCTTTCCCTGCTGCTCTCAGCAGCGCTTACCCCGCTGGTTAAATTGTTCGCTGTCAAGACCGGTTATGTGGTTCAGCCGCGGACAGACCGATGGCATAAAAAGCCGACACCGCTGCTCGGGGGCATCGCCATGTTTCTGGCGTTTGCCGTCTGTTACCTGCTTGCGTTTGGCTTGCATGGTCAGACCCTGCCGATTTTTATAGGCGGTTTTCTTATATTCCTTCTGGGGCTCCTTGATGATCTGCGACGGCTTCCACCGCAGGTGAAGCTTATCGGGCAGATTACGGTTGCCGCATTGATGGTGAGTCTCGGGGTAGTGATCAAGATCATTCCCTATCCGGTGATTGCCATTCCCGTTACCTTTCTCTGGATTGTAGGGCTCACTAACTCGTTCAATCTGCTGGATAATATGGACGGGCTTTCTGCCGGCACGGCAGCTATCTGCGCGCTGTCGCTGTTTATCTTTTCCTGGTCAACCGGCGATATGCCGGTAGCGCTGGTTTCAATAGTTCTGGCAGGCTCCTGTATAGGGTTTCTCTTCTACAACTTCAATCCGGCAACCATTTTTATGGGCGACTGCGGGAGCATGTTTTTAGGCTGCACGCTCGCTGCAACCGCCATTGCCGGAACGGTGCGGCACGCTTCCGGGCTCTTTGCGGCGGTGTTTATACCGCTTTTCATTCTGGGGATCCCCATTTTTGATACGGTCTTTGTCACGTTTTTTCGCAAACTGCGCGGGCAGCCAATTTCCCAGGGCGGTAAAGATCATATCTCCCATCGTCTGGTGACCATGGGGCTGAGCGAACGCCGGGCGGTCATCATTCTCTACAGCATCTCTGCGCTGTTTGGACTGGGGGCGCTGTTCTACAACCTGATTAATCCCCTGGCGCTGGCCGTCTGTTTTATTCTGCTTTTCATCGGGCTTTTTTATTTTGGGGTCTTCCTCGGACAGTCTGATTTAAAGTTCAAGCAGAAGCTTTTAGCCGCATCATACCGGAGCGCATTAAGCTCCCTGCTGCCCGGCATGCAGAAGTTTATTGAGCTGTTTATTGATCTTATCCTTATTGTTAGCGCCTATTTTTCTTCCTATCTTATCCGCTATGAGGGTGTTATGACCAGGACGCACATGGCTCAGTTTGTAGAGACCCTGCCCATTGTTATAGTGGTTAAGATAATCGTATTTGCCTATTTCGGCCTCTACCAGACCATCTGGAAGCATGTGGGAGTGCGGGATTTTATAAATATTCTCAAAGGTGTTGTTGTCAGTTCCATCGTCATCATGACGGCGATTCTCATGTATGCACGGTTTCAATACTTTTCCCGTGCGGTGTTTGTTGTTGATGCTCTGCTGGCGCTGTTTCTCATCAGCGGGGCCCGTTTTTCTCTGAGGATTTTAAAAGAGTACCTGGGGAGTCTTCCTTCCACCAGCAGGAAAGTTTTAATTGCCGGTGCGGGTGATGGCGGGGAACTCGCCTTGCGGGAGATCAGGAATAACCCCGCACTCAAGTATCACATTGTGGGCTTTATTGATGATGACCCTTTTAAAAGAAACCGGCGGATACATGGTGTTTCGGTCCTTGGAGGTGTCGAGGAGATAGCGCAGATCTCGAAGCAAACCGGGGCGGAAGAGGTTATTATCGCCATGCGCTCTGCCTCCGAGGAGACGCTGCAACGCATTGCAGAACTGTGTGAACGCTCTTCTCTTGCCTGGGAGACATTTTTCCCCGGTGAAAAGATGACGCATTAATGTTTTGCAAAACGGTAATGCAGACTGTATTCTGCACAAAAATATCTGTGGCATTTACCCGGTGTTTGTGCTTGAATGAATAAATTGTCATTCCCGTGAAAGCTTGTCCTCGAATGTTTTAGTCGGGGACGGGAATCCAGTTAG
>JAPLIX010000337.1 GCA_026388865.1 Pseudomonadota bacterium
AAACAGATGGTGCTCGAGGAAAAAGCGCAGATGGAGCAGCGGCTTATCCCTGCCGGCAGCCAGATGGTTGAGATGCGGCTGCGCTCCTGTTTCAATGAGGCTGACTGGGCTGAAGAGCAGATGAAGGGCGTGAGTTACCTGCTGTTTCTGCGAGGGCTTGCCGGCGCAGTGGAGAGCGACTGGCAGGGGGTGCTTGGCGTCCTTGAAGACCTGCGCGGGAAACTGGTCAACGTCGGGGCGACCATTGCCAATGTAACCCTTGATGAAAAAAGCTGGTCAGGCTGCGAGCAGCACCTGCGGGCTTTTCTTGATGCCTTGCCGCATGATGATCTTCCGCACAGTGCCTGGCTGCCGCAGCGTTCTGCTGCCAATGAAGGCATGACCATCCCCGCACAGGTCAACTATGTGGGCAAGGCTGCCAACCTCTACCAGCTGGGCTATAAACATCACGGCTCAGTCCACGTCATCACCGGATATCTGCGCACCACCTGGCTCTGGGACCGGGTACGCGTGCATGGCGGGGCATACGGCGCGCGCTGCCATTTTGACCGCTTTTCCGGCGTGCTTACGTTTACGTCCTACCGGGACCCCAACCTGCTGGAGACCCTGGATGTGTTTGATCAGGCGGCAGACTTTCTTCGGCAGAAGACCCTGTCAAATGATGAACGAATACGGAGCATAATCGGCACGATCGCTGACATAGACATGTACATGCTTCCCGATAACCGGGGCTATACATCCGTGCAGCGTCTTCTCGTCGGCAACACCGATGAAATACGCCGGCAGCTGCGTGATGAAATCCTGTCCACCACAGAAGAGCATTTCAAGTCCTTTGCCGATGTGCTGTCTTCAATTAAAACTTCCCGCCTTCAGCGATGAGCCGGACGGGGTCCCCCGGAGGCAGCACGACAGGCTGCCGCATTCTCGCCTACCGCCACCCGGAGCTTGCCGGGCAATATATCAATCTGCAACAGGGCTGCAGCCATGTGCGGCTCACCGTCAACATGGATAAGGCCGGGTTCGGGGCGCTCAATAGTAATAGAGCTGGTTTGAAATGAGCGGTAGCCTCTCACTCTGTCAATGGTGCCGTTAAATAGACGATATACTTTTGCTGCTGCACTCAATACCGAAAGCTTTTCTATGATGCACACCTCCAGGAGGCCATCATCACTTCGTGCCCGGGGTGCGATGATTGCGCCGCTGCCGTACTGGGGTCCGTTGGCGATGCTTAAAACAAGCGGCGAACAGGCGATCTCGCCTCCTTCATAGTGAATGGTAACAGGGGCTGGTTTATAGGTAAAAAAAGTTTTTGTGCCAGCTAAAAAATAGGTGCCTTTGCCGCGCCTGCCATACAGCTCAAAGTTTTTACTGATGGCAGCATCAAGCCCGATTCCTGCCATGTTAAAAAAATAGCGGTCATTAATTGTGCCCACATCCATAGTGATAATTTCTGGAGCAAGCAGGAGGCGCAGTGCCGCCGGGTGATCAAGCGGTATGCCCATGCTTCTGGCAAAGCCGTTCCCTGAGCCTGCAGGGATGACCGCAAGCGTTGCCGTGCTACCCACAAGACCCTGAGCTACCGCATTAACAGTGCCATCGCCGCCCACAGCCGCCACCAGGCCGTATCCCTGCGCTGTTGCTTCACGGCACAGGCGCGCACCATCTCCCGGGCCCTGAATATACGCTATCTCATATTCCCGGCCGGAGGATTTTACAATGTCTCCGACTGTCCGGACCAGGGTATCCTTGCCAATACGTGCTCCGGAGAGGGGGTTTACAATAAAACAGATCTTGTGCATGGCTGTTATTTCCGCTTAAAGGAAATCAAAGACTGTGGTATAAAAGGGTGTAGCATTATTCGGTGCGGCTTTGAAACAAAAAATTTTCGATTTCATATCCGGCGTATAGCCGGGCATTTTCCCCCAGGAGACAGCCATGGCAAAACTTACTATCCCCCGTTCCAATGAGCAGGAAAAGGCGGTGTTTGCAAAGCTTAACATCACTCTGCGAGAGGCAATAACTGAAAAGGAGTTTGAGGCGGTTCTCAGTGACTACCTTAATAAGCACAATGTGCTGCACCTGGCAACTTGCAGGGACAATGAGCCCCGCTCAACCCCTCTTGAATACTTTAACCACGGGCTGACGGTGTATGTTCTATCTGAAGGCGGGGGGAAGTTTGCCAACCTTAAGGCAAACCAGAAAATTTCCTTTTCCATCTGTGATCCCTATGACCCGTTTGAGGACTATCTGGGCGCAACAGGGCTGCAGGTGTGGGGAATTGCTTCCACCTTCAAAAAGAATGATGACCTGCAGCGGTTTCAGGCCATCTACCGGTACAGCAGAAACTCGGAGGCCCTGAAAAAGCACGGGATTGAGCAGATGGCTGCCATGGTGAATTTCAACATTATAACCATTGAGCCCGTGAAGATGCGCTATCTCAACCTGCGGCAGGGCTTCAGAAATGTTACCTGGAAGCATGAGTAACTATATTGACTAATAGTATTATAATGCTACATAGGCTGCAGGATAAAACCTGGTCGAGGGCCTCGTATCCTTTCATCAGATCAGTATCGTATGATTAATCTAACAACTGCTTCAACGAGGGGCAACGTGCAAAAGAGAAGGGAAATATGATGGCGACCATACTCCAACAGCCGGTTCCTCCTCCCGTAGTGCCGGTCATGAAAAAGCAGGGGGTCAGGATAAAAAACTTTACGTCAGCAGCAGCGTTTGAACGGTCCCTGCTGAAATTTTTGAAAAGAAATAATGTGTTGCATCTGAGCACCTGCAAGAGTAACGCGTGCCGCTCCACACCGCTTGAATACCGGCTTGTCGGAATGGTCTTCTATATTCTTTCCGAGGGCGGCGGCAAGTTTGCAAACCTCAAGGCAAACAGAAATATCTCTTTTTCCATTGCCGAGCCCTACCATCCCCGGAAAGATTTCTGGAGCTATAAGGGCATTCAGGTCTGGGGACGGGCAACGGTGTACAGTATGCGGGAAAATCCCCGCCAGTTTGCAGGCCGGCTCAAGAAGATGAAGATAATGGATGCGCTTAAATCCTTGGGGATAAAAAAGCTTGCCCCGGAATTTAACTATCGCATC
>JAPLIX010000214.1:0-6941 GCA_026388865.1 Pseudomonadota bacterium
CCCTGTGCACCCCATCACCCTGCAGCCGCTGTTTTCAGCATATCTATATTTGTTTGCTGCCTTTGGTCTTGCTGCATCGCTGCTTAAAGTGCCGAAGGTCACCCTGGATGAGGTAATGCATATAAGCCTGGCAAAAAGGGTGGCGGGCGTGTGTTGCCATGGGGCTGTTCGGAGCCATGGGTCAGATGATCACCTACTCCGGCTACGCAGATAATTTTACCCGCATGGAACAGGCATGCAACATCCCCTGGATACTTGCTCATGGCCTGCAGATTTATACCGGCACGTTCTATCCGCTTTTCATACCGCTGCTCGGCTGGGTGGGAACATTTCTTACCGGGTATGGCGTTGCATCCCTCATGCTTTTCGGCAAGCTCCAGGTGCAGGCTGTAGCGCTGCTGGGAGTATCGGCCACCTGGCTTGCCGCAGGATTGGCAGTCGGCGCGTCCATCGGGTCAATCTCATCGCCGTTCAAAATTGCTATTGCCACGCCCATGTGCGGCGCTATCGGCCAGGAAGGGGCAATACTGCGCTGGACCATTCCCCTGGGTATTGCCGCATCACTGTTAATCGGTCTGATACTCTGGGGAGGATTGTAGAACAGGAAAATAATTTGGCAGGTAAGACCGGTTTCATCATCTTTTTTGTAAAAATATAATGAGGGGCTACGCTTTTTTCAGTCAATAACGCAACAAAATTATCTTTCAAATAGCCTATAAATAGATATAAATCGATAAATATAAGATTACAAAGAAAGGCCATGATAACTATATAGTCTGTTACTCTGAATAAATTACTAAATATTTTAATTTTATTAACGAATATATATAATAAGAAAAAACTCTACATTCTATTGTAGTGCCATGAAAAATAAATATGATTTTTAGCTCGCAGGAGGAAGCATACAGTGAATACAAAAATATCAATGGACAGAAGCTTGAGAGTACTCGGGGGAATGGTGCTCATTGCTCTCACATATTTTGTTGGAGGAGTGGAATCCATTGGCAAGACAGCAGTGATTATCGTCGGGCTCTATGGATTTATTACCGGCACCATAAATTTTTGCCCTCTTGGTTACTTTATCATGAAAGAAAAGAGCGGACAGCGGAAAAAAGTAAGCGCGGAAAATGCGATTCAGGCGCGTGATGTCCGGGAACTGGAATTTTTCAGTGGCATGACTGAGAAGGAAATTGAAAAAATTCTCGCGTACGCACGGTTCAAAGAATATCCCCGGGACAATGTCGTTATTGCCGAGGGTAAGGTAAGTAAGGTTCTGTCTATAATTTATTCAGGTCAATTTAAAATTGTGAAATCAATCTCAGCCAACGACCAGAAAATAATTACCACTCTTTCCGACGGCGAAACATACGGTGAGATGTCATTCTTTGACCATTACCCGCCGCCCGTTTCTGTGGTAAGTACCGACAGCGCCAAAGTATTAGAGTTCGACGAGATGGGGTTCAACAGCTTAATTCAGGAAAATCCTCAGCTTGGTATTAAGATTTTAACCCATCTGATGCATGTAACAAACTCGCGCATCAGAGCATTAAATGAACAGATTACCTCTTTGGGGAACTGGGTCCTGCAGAGCAGGCAGCAGTCGCGGCCGAGTCATGCGTGACCGGTATATATAGCATAATGAATAAAAAAGTTGCTCGTTAGAAATGATGAGCAACTTTATTTAATTTCTGATTGCGGACTGTCCTGCCTGTTGTCTCCTGCTATTCCTCGACCGGCTCGCCGTATTTCCGGTACGCATCAGCAACTGCGGGAAGCTCATCAATAAACTCCACAAGACATGCGTAGGGAAACCCCATTGAAAGTTCCTCATCAGCCAGACCGATATATTTTCTCCAGGCAACGTCGCTGTAAGAGAAGGATGGTTTTTTCGTCACGAAGGGATACTGTATGATGAACGGGCAGCCGCCGTTCCCGCCAAACCCCTGCACCGGCTCTCCCGTTACATAGCAGTAGGCCCTGTTGATGATATCGGCAGCGCCAGGAGTGCAGAAGATGAGCACCAGGTCAGGCTGCTGGATATCGCGCAGCAGCCCTACCTGCAGCGCTGCATTAGACCCGGCAACGCGGGGAATACGCTTCGCCATCTCATTTTCGTAGCCTACGGCAGTCGCAAAATCTTTATAGGTTTTGCTTATGGACGCATGGACCTGTATCATCTCATCCCGCTGTTCTTCAGGGACCGGCTCTGCCACGCCCGTCGCAACAACGCCGCCGGTACAGAAGCAGTGTTCAAGGGTGGTATAAAATGTTTTTTTGCCTTCCAGCACCTCCCCAATCTGGGTGCACAAACCGGGGAATGCATTGCCCTGGTATTTTTCTACTGACGAAGGCTCTTCTTTCCATGCTTTGAGTGCCACGGGTTCTTTCTTGAGATGCAGAACACTCTTGAGTGTTTCTATGATCTGGCTGTTATTCATCATAGTCTCCTTATTGTGAATCGCATTTTAAGGTAACGTATTTGTAATATCCCCCACACAAAACAGCCTCTGAGTGGAAAGCGTGCGGTTATATTACATTATATTGAGATTTTATCAAAGACCTGGCAAAAAGACTATGCATAAATATTATAGTTTGCTTTTTAAAAGATAAAAAAATATTCTTAATAAAACGAATGTATGTTACTCTTGTAACCAATAGCCAGACAGTTGCATGTAAACATTTAGTGACTGACTATAACCGCATATCTTTAAAGAATTATGCCTGCAGTAAAACCCATAATCGCTATTGTTGGCCGGCCCAATGTGGGCAAGTCTACCTTATTTAATGCTATTGCACGGCGCAGGAAGGCAGTGATTGATGACATGCCCGGTGTGACCAGGGACCGGAATTATGCGGAGGTGAAACGGGATGGGAAGGCCTTTATTCTGGTTGACACCGGCGGCTTTGATAGTGCCTCAGACACGGCTATGGCAAAATTAGTCAAGGAACAGGCCCAGCTGGCGATTGAGGAGGCAGATACCATTATTTTTCTTATGGATGGAAGGGAAGGGCTGCACCCCACTGATGTAGAGATTACCCGGATTCTGCAGAAGACCCGAAAACCGGTGTTCTATACGGTGAATAAAGTAGAGAGTGCCGAGCTTGAGCGTAATGCCGCAGAATTTTATCAGCTTGGCGTTGAGCCGCTCTATACCATTTCAGCTAAAAATAAAATTGGCATAGCTGATCTTCTCGAGGAAGTTGTTAACTGTCTCCAGCCCGTGAACGTCCAGGAGCAGCAGGAGCGGGAAACCGTCGTGTCTGTTATAGGCCGGCCCAACGTGGGAAAATCATCCTTTGTAAACAGAATTCTGGGATATGAGCGGCTCCTGGTCAGTGATCAGCCCGGAACTACACGGGATGCGATTGATACTGTTTTCAGGTACAAGAACAAGCCGGTGCGGATTATTGATACCGCAGGTATACGCCGTAAAAGCCGGATAAGCCTGCGTGTTGAAAAATACTGTATCATGGAGGCGCTCAAGACCATCAGGCGATCATCAATATGCCTTCTGCTTATTGATGCTGTCCAGGGAGTAACTGACCAGGATCAGAAGCTTGCATCAGAAATCTACGAGATGCACCGTGCCTGTATTATTGTTGTCAATAAATGGGATCTGATTGAAAGGGATAGCAACAGCTATGACAGCCATATGGAATCTGTCTATGCCCGGCTCCCGTTCCTTGATTTTGCGCCTGCTCTGTGCGTGTCCGCACTGACCGGGCTGCGGGTGCGCAAAGTGCTGGATGCCATTACTGATGTGGAGCGGGTTTATGAACAGACGGTGAGCACCGGGGAATTTAACCGCTTCCTGAAAGCGGCAACCGCACGCTTTCCAATGCCACGAAGCGGCAGACGCAACATAAAAATGTACTACGGCACGCAGGCAGGAGTGAAGCCCCCTACCTTTGTACTATTCACCAATGCTCCCCAGGACATACCAGCCAACTATATGCGTTACCTGGAACGGGCAATCCGTGATAAGTTTGGTTTTTCCGGCTCTCCGATCCGGCTCAATTTTAAGGAAAGTCCGAAGCGATGAACTTCTGGTTTCGGGAGAAGTGGCTCGTCCACCCTCCGCAGTGTTAAAAAACAAACTTAATGGTGATTGCTAAGTATGCGTTTGAATTTAGACTGGCCAAACTTTTCAGTGCTACCTGCCCTCCGCACATCCTCCCTCCGTAGCAGCCTACTGCGGAGGACGGGAAGCGTGCTTCGGAAGGCGGGCGGAGGACGGGTGACCAGAGTGACCAGCGATACGAGGAGCCACGAGTGACGGCTTAGGTCTGCGGGTTGTTCTTAAGAAAGTGAATAAGGGCTTCGAGGCCCAGGATGTAGCTTTGCTCTCTGAACCCCGAGATTACTCCCAGCACCACATCCGAAATCAAAGAATATTTTCTGAACTCTTCTCGTTTGTAAATATTTGAAAGATGTACTTCTACGGCAGGCAACGCAACCGCAAGTAAGGCATCCCTCACGGCAACACTGGTGTGTGTATAGGCGGCGGGGTTAATAACGATGCCATCAACATTCCCCAGCGCCCGATGAATTTCAGATATGATTTCTCCTTCGGCGTTTGCCTGGAAAATTTTGACCTCCACATTTTCCTTTTGCGCGCGGGAGAGTATGGTATTGTTTATCTGCTCAAGCGTCAGGGAGCCATACTGCTCCGGCTCTCTTGTGCCCAGGAGATTTAAATTAGGTCCATGGATTACCAGTATTTTCATAGTACACCTCATGGCAAAGGGTTCCAGGGGTCAAGGATTCAAGGGTTCGAGTGATTTTGTCTTATATGTAATTTTTAAAAGCAGAGGCAAGTTTTTCTACCGTTATTTCCTCTACAAAAACTTCCCCGATGTTTTTCATTAATACCATGCGCAAAGCGCCGCGCTCACGCTTTTTGTCTTTCTGGATTGCTGCAAGATAGCTGTCCCGTTCCATGGAAGGAAGCTGTACCGGGAGACCGGCTGCTTCCAGTAGTGTTATAAGGTTATTGCATGCGTCCTGTGTGCAGTAACCCCAGGCTGCCGAAAGTCTGGCTGCCGCTGCCATGCCTATGGCTACTGCTTCCCCATGTCTGAAGCGGCTGTAGCCGGTGAGCGTTTCAATGGCATGGCCGAGGGTATGGCCGAAATTCAGAATGGCCCGAAGGCCGCTTTCATGCTCATCCTGTGCGGTAATGGCAGCTTTTATGGTGCAGCACGTTTTTATTATGCGGAAAAGTATTGTCTCATCAAGGGCATAGGCACTGGCTATATTATTCTGGAGAAAGTAAAAAAAGTCCCGGTCTTGGATGACGCTGTATTTTATAACCTCTGCCATGCCGGTACGCAACTCCCTGATGTCCAGCGTTTTCAGCACCAGCCATATCTCCGATTACGCCGCCACCGAGCGCAATAATGGGGGAAGTTCTGTCGAGATTACAGCAGACCAGACGGTCGTAAATCTGTTCCATCCAGGAAAGTGTTTTATACTCTTCACCATCAGGAATTTCAATACTGTCAACATGGAACAGCGCACCTTCAAGGCTTTTTTTAACAGCCGAAAGGTATAGCGGAGCAACCGTTGCATTAGTGATAATGACGGCATGATTTCCCACCGCGCAGGAGTAGATTGTCTCACCAGCCTCTGCAATAAGCCCGTGCTGTATGAGGATACGGTAGCTTCGTTCTCCCAGATTAACTCGAACGGATTCCATGTTGATAAAATCAAAGGGGCCAAGGGTTCCAGGGTTCTAGTGACCATAGTTTACTTGAGCAACTGAAGTTCTGATCACCCGGAACCTGAAGATTAAAATGTTTTGAGCTGCTTTAGATATCCCTTATAGTTTCTGCTTACTTCCTTCATGCTGTCCCCGCCGAACTTTTCAAGGAATGCTGCGGCAATTTCATTGCAGACCATGGCTTCTCCGATAACAGCAGCAGAAGGCACCCGGCATATATCAGAGCGCTCAACAATAGCTTTGACGGTTTTTTTTGAAACAATATCGACCGAGTTGAGAGGGGAATAGAGAGTCGCAATGGGTTTCATTGCGGCCCGTAAAATAATGGGCTCACCATTAGAAACCCCTCCCTCAATACCGCCGGCATGGTTAGTCTTGCGATAAAACCCGGTAAGCCCTTTGTAATAGATCTGATCGTGAACCCGGGAGCCGGGAAGCCGCGCCGCGTTGAAACCAATGCCTATTTCAACCCCTTTGATTGCCTGAATGCTCATCAAAGCCCAGGATAATTTGCCATCAAGCCGTTCGTCCCACTGGCTGTAGCTGCCAAGTCCCGGGGGAACTCCCTCAACGACTATTTCAAAAATACCACCGAGGCTGTCGCCATCTGACCGAGTTTTATCAATAAGCTTTATTATTTTATTTTCAGCTTCGGGACACGGACAGCGCAGTATTGAGCGTTCCGCCTTTTTAAACAGATTGCGTGGAGATTGTTTGCCGAGATTTGCCCTGATCCCGCCCACCTCCGTGACATAGCTGAAAACTGTTATATTAAACTGCGCGAGAAAATATCTACAGACACTGCCGACGGCAACCCGCGTAGTGGTTTCACGTGCGCAGATCGTATTTCAAAACGCCGGCAAGGTCTGCATGGCCGGGCCGGGGATTTGTCAGTGGTTTGACCACAATCTCCTCAAGCGGCTCTACAGACATCTTATCCTGCCAGTTCATCCAGTCGCGGTTTTTAATGACAAGGGTTATGGGTGTTCCAAGGGTCTTGCCCATCCGCACCCCGGACAGTATCTACGCCTCGTCCTGTTCTATCTCCATGCGCTTACCCCTGCCATAACCGATCTGCCTTCGTGCCAGGTCTCGGTTGATATCAGAAGGAAGGAGTGATAGCCCCGCAGGCATGCCATCGATAACAGCAGTCAGGCAAGGCCCATGTGATTCACCAGATGTGAGAAAACGCAGCATAAGACATTTCTCCTCAATGCT
>JAPLIX010000214.1:6962-8201 GCA_026388865.1 Pseudomonadota bacterium
ACTACGTATCTGGGTAACGATCTTTTAAAACCCGTACACAAAGAAGTTAGTGAACGGCTGGTTTGTATACAGGCAGCCCTGGCTGTTTTGCTGATAAGGATTTTCGATTGTGGAACTCTTATTTATAACCCATACCTGGTTAATGCCGGTTGTTGCCGGTGCGCGGGCAAGAATTTTAAATGGGCTCCAGTAATCGACTTTTGCCTGCAACCATTTGGATGGATCACTGCCCAGTGCTCCAAAATAGACGCCGCCCTGTAACGTGGTGCCATTAACAGTGAACGTAGTGCCGGCCGGAGGTGCAGATAAACCAAAATTAATACCAAAGATATTTACCAGGGTCCCTTGTTCTCCCCCAAAGGGAATGTTAATATAAACAGTGGGGCAGATCGGATAGACGATAAAGTCAACCTTGTCTTTATTTCCCGCGACTATATCAAAAGTTTGTGAACTGGGAAATGCCTGGTATCCTGGAGTATTAACCGCGACCGTGTAGGTATCGGTTTTAAGGCCGAGGAATGCATAATTCCCTGAACTATCGGTGTTCGTGGTGGTACCGCTTGTGCTGGTAGAGCCGGTGAGTTCCAGAGTGACCCCCGAGACCGGCAGGCTGAGAATGTTCGTAACTGTTCCCCCTATGGAGAGACCCCTTACTGCTTTAAAATTGATATTTGTTATATTGGATTTATTCACGGTAACTATTTTTGAGCCAGGATTAAAACCGTATCCGTCAAGAACGGGTTTTACCGTGTATGAACCGTCGGCAATGCCAATCAATAGATATAAGCCAAGATCATTTGTCTGAGCCGTTTGAATGACCGCTTTTGTTTTATCTATGGCCTGATTATCTATAAGAGTTATGGTAACACCCTTGAGAGGCGTGTTACCTTCAAGAACATACCCCGAGATATTCGAGCCGGTAGCGGCAGTAAAATCAACATTCAAGGCGCTTGCTGATGCAATGGTTACTGTTTTTGAAGAGGGATTAAAATCGTAATCGGTAAAGGATGGGGTCACCGTGTAGGTACCATTATCAAGCTCAAGAAAAGAGAACGACCCGTTAGTATCGGTTTCCGTTGACAATGAAATATTTTGCGGACCGCCGGTTAAGGTTACCGTTACACCCTGTATGGCCTTCGCGTCGACACCGGTTATTTTTCCTGAAATCTGATAACCAAGCGTAGCGACAAAATTAATATTGGTTTTATTTTTATCAGTATCAGCAGACACTATCGTGAC
>JAPLIX010000054.1 GCA_026388865.1 Pseudomonadota bacterium
ACATAATGCCCGGACTGCGGATGATGTATCAGCGGCCGCATGTTGGCTGGAATTAGCAGCTTGCGGGAGGCGGCAGTCTCAGCAGCTCTTGCAATCCGTGCGCAGAACTGCCACAAATGAGCGCTCAACCCATCCCCCATCGATACCGGCCCCAGCCGCAGCGCAGCGTTTTTGATCGCCATGAGCTGTTGCCGTTTAAAATGCAGCACCCGACACACGATTGATTGCTGCTGCATGATAAAGGATGAGATGAGCTTGAGCAGCTGCCACGAGGTAAGGAGGCGGAATCCTCTGCAGGTATCAGGAAGCCCTGGTGCTTTGCCGGGAAAACCGTTGCCGGCCTCACGATTAAAGGCAAGCAGACGGTGGTTATGCAGCGGGGTGCCGGCGGGCAGCCCCTCGTGAATGCGCGACCAGTGCTGTATAAAATAATAGAAGCTGTATGCATCAATCAGCGCATGGGCGACAGAGATTCCCAGGGCACTGCCGCCGCCCTTCATCCGGGTAAGTTTTAATGAAGCCAGGGGTTTATCTTTAAAAGAAAACAACAGGGGATTAATTTTATCAATTAAATCATATACCGTGTACGTTGTATGCAAGCCTTTGCTTGCTTCTTCAATAGTGACGTCACATCCGCATACTGAAAACTGAACGCCTGCACGTGGGTAGTCTATGCAGAGAGAGCCATCAGCAGCAGCCCGGAGCTGCCCGCACAGCATGGGGAAATCATTAAGCGCCTGCTGCAGTGACTGCTGCAGACGGGCGGGATCGAGGGCGTGCTGATAGAAATAGACCACTTCAAGCAGGAACCATGACTCAAAGTGATCAAGGGCATTCAACCTGAGAGTCCCCGTGATGTTTGCTTCTGGTCTGATTCGTGTTCTGCTTATGGTTCTGCACTGCAGTGTTTGCGGCATTGCGTCGACCTTAGATAAACTAAAGATGCATTAAGTGAGTATGAAATATGGATTTATTTAACCCTATATAGTATATCATGTAATACTATTGCAACCGTGTTTGGATAAAAAAGTTACTTATGAAAGTTCTTGTCATTGCCATAGGCAGCCGCGGTGATGTGAATCCCTTCCTTGCGGTCGCGCTCAAGCTTAAGAGCAAAGGGCATGAAGTTGTCTTCTGTACTTCGGAAAATTACCGGCAGCTCATTGAAGATCAGGCGATCAGATTTGTTCCGCATTTCAGCCGGAAGCAGTATGAAGAGATAACCAATGATCCCGACCTGTGGCATTTCCGGAAAGCACTGCCCACGTTAATCAAGAAGGGTTTGCTTCCGGGTATGCGGATACTTTACCCTATCATCATTCAGGAGCGCACTGAAGATTTTGTCGTGGTATCCACGCCGTTTGCCCTTGCAAGCAAGCTGGCCGAAGAGAAAGAGGGAATAAAGGTTGTGCATCTGCACCTTGCTCCCTGTATGTTCAGAACCCTGCGGGACACTGCCCAGATAGGCGGCATTCCCATGGGCAAAGGATTTCCCGCGTGGTACAAAAAACTGTTGTGGTGGTTTGCCGATATTTTTATCTTTGATCCGTGCATAAAAAAAGAATTAAACTGTTTTAGAAGCGAGCTTGGGCTCAAGCCGGTAAGGCGGATACCTAATCAATGGCTGTTTTCCGGCTGTTTAAACGCTGCCGTGTTTTCCCGGCTCTTTGCAGCGCAGCAACCTGACTGGCCCGCGCTGTCGGAGGTGTTTGATTTTCTTCTGTATGACGGCAATGAACAGGTTCCCCCGGAAGCAGAGCGCTTCATAAAGCAGGGTGCGCCGCCGATTGTTTTTACCTTCGGCACAGCTTTTTATTTCGGGAAAAACATTTTTCAGGAATCGGTAAAGGCACTGGAGATGATCAACGCGCGGGGCATTTTCCTGACGCCGAAGAAGGAAGACCTGCCTGATAAATTGCCGCCACATATCATGGCCTGTTCTTTTCTACCGCTGGGTAAAGTGCTTTCTTCCTGCCGGGCAATTGTGCACCATGGCGGCGTCGGGACGCTCGGACAGGCTTTGAAGGCAGGGATTCCCCAGTTAATACGACCCTTGGCGTACGACCAGTTTGATAATGCCCACCGGGTTACTACCAGAAAGCTTGGCAGCTATATTCTTGCCCGTCAATACACTGCGGCACGGCTAAGCCGAAAGCTCAGTGCCATGCTTGCGGACACAGAAATTATTAATAACTGTAAAGAGGTTTCCCGGCACATCGATTCAGAAGCAGCCCTGGAAAAGCTTGCGGCCAGGATTGAAGAGATTGGCAGGAGGAAGTAGGCAGTCGGGGCCTGTGCAGTATCCGCTCAGATGTGCTGTATGCCGCTTACTATTCAGGAGCGTTACGCAAAGCTTATAAACGGCTCAAGCTTTGGACAGGGTACCATGGATTTATCCGGGATAACAGGATAGACCGCACAGCCTGCCCTGTTCTGTTCCGGCAGAACATTGTAAATTGAGGGCGGCGCTTCACCATGAAATGTTCTATAGTTGGTCAGCAGAGCATCTTCCGGCAGTTGTGACAGTTCTACGATGCCATCCAGATACATTTTTATATGGCCGGTAAAAAGGTCGCTGCTCTCTCTGAGCTGTGACAGCTTCCTGCGAAAACCTTCTTTTGCCTTTTCTACATCTTCCGCAGCAACCAGCAGATTGAAATAGCCCATCCGCTGTTCTTCATCAAAGGTGTCAAACACAAAATGTCCCAGATATAACATCCGACTTTCTCCTTTCCGAATCTCTGGTATTGTCAAAACTAATCACAGAAAAAAAGCTGACGGCTGCCAGCTCCTTATTCTTTCTCAGTGCCCTCTGTGGTTTCATGCTTTTCTCTGTTTTTTATCTCACAGATATTTAAATGCGGATGCACTTTTTACTGCGAAGCCTTTGACAAATTTTCCGGCAGGCACAAAATAATTGCTACACAAAGGTAATATGCCTGTGATAAGTTGCACAGTATCGTCACCATGAAGATACGCGTCATTATGAAAAGAAATTCATAAGGGGATAATCATGATTGCACAAACAGGAACTATTCTCAAGGTTAATTTAAGCGGCAGGACGTTTGAACAGCAGCCTCTCAGCGAGAGCCTGCGGCTCAACTTTGTAGGCGGCAGGGGCATAAACAGCCGCATTCTTTTTGACGCGACAGCACAGCAGATTGACCCGTATTCACCGGAGAATGTGCTCATCTTCGGCAGCGGGCCGCTTTCAGGAACATCTGCTCCCTGCCCGGCACGCTTTAACGTAACAGCAAAGTCTCCGCTGACCGGCATCATGGGGGATTCCAATGCCGGCGGCTATTTCGGGCCAGCCATGAAAAGGGCAGGGATTGACCACATTGTCATCAGCGGCGCGGCATCAGAGCCGGTGTATCTCTGGATTGATAACGGCAAAGTGGAAATCCGTCCGGCGCGGCATTTATGGGGGAAGAATGTGCGCGAGACCGAGGCGATAATTAAGGAGGATCTCAGCGATAAACGGGTGCGGGTTGCATCCATTGGGCAGGCGGGGGAAAATCTGGTGCGCATAGCAAGTGTCATCCACGAAGAGCGCGCCGCAGCGCGCACCGGGATGGGCGCGGTAATGGGCTCAAAGAAGCTGAAGGCGGTCGCGGTCAGGGGATCGCAGGAAGTGCCCCTGTTTGATCCGGAAGGTTTTAACCGCTATGCAAAAGAACTGCAGCAAAAGATTGGTGCATCAAGCGCCTATGACCATTTCCGAAAGAAGGGCGGCTCTACCGGCACCTTTGGAACAGACAAAGCCGGATTCCTGGCTATCAGAAACTTCCAGCAGACCGGCGGCTTTGAGGGTATAGAAAACTTTGAGCCGCTCAAAGTGGCAGGGGAATATTATAAGGCTAATAAACCATGTTTCGGATGCCCGGTTGGCTGCGGGAAAAAATATGAGATAAAAAACGGCCCGTTTGCCGGGGAATGGGGCAACAAGATAGAAGAGGGGGCTTTTACCCCGCTGGGGCCGGTGTGCGGCAATGCAAACATAGCTTCGATCTTCAAGATGAACAACATGGGAAACCAGTTCGGCATTGATTTAATAGAATTCGGCGCTGCCGCTTCGGTAGCCATGGAATGGTATGAGAAGGGCGTTGTTTCCAAAAAGGAACTTGACGGTCTTGAACTGACCTGGGGGAATTATCATGCAATGATGCAGCTGATGGAGAAAATCGCGTTCCGTGAAGGCGTGGGGGATGTTTTTGCCGAGGGTATTGTGCGGGCGGCATCGAAGTTCGGCCGGGAAGCAGAGAAATACGTTAGCCATTCCAAAGGCATGGTCATGGTTGGCGTTGATACCCGCATGCTGAAAGGAACCGCCCTTGGCTTTGCCACATCAACCCGCGGCGCCGACCACCTGCGGGCACTGGTGCCGGTTGAATTCCCGACGTACCCGGTTATGACGCCTGAACAGGCGACCGAGAGGTTCGGCACCGCAGAAGTGCTCAATCCCCTCTCATACAACAAGGCAGCCCCCGTTATTTATTATCAGCACGTTTCCATGGTCCCTGATTTGTTTGAGCTGTGCAGATTCCTGCTGGGGCTCGGCACCGGGACAAAAGACTTTAAATACAGCGACCTGTATCAGCTCTATTATCTGGCAACCGGCATGCACTGTGACGAGAAAGCCATGCTCACCATAACCGAGCGGGTATATAATGTGGAACGCGCGTTCGCCTGCAGGGAGGGCATAACCCGTAAGGATGACCACCTTTTCGGCAAGTGGGCTGATGAGCCGGTGCCCAGCGGGCAGTACAAGGGTGAAAAGATTGACCCGCAGCAGTGGGAGCAGGCGCTTGATGAGTATTACCGTCTGCGGGGCTGGAATCACAACGGAGTGCCCACTAAAGAAAAACTGGGGAGCCTTGGCTTGCATGACGTGGCAGAGTCTTTGGAGAAGGCCGGGTGTTATACTCAATAACCCCTCTTTTCTCCTCCCTTGGCAAGGGGGGAGACAGGGGGGTCACTGTCTTCTGTTGTCTGCTCTCTGTTCTCTGTCGCGCGTGTTTCTTCCTGCAGCTCCCGCAAATAGCGGAACAGCTCGCGTTTTGCCTTCGGCGGTTTTCCTGCTTCCTCTTCTTTCTGTGCATTGCGAATAAGCTGCCGCAGGTGCTGATGGTCTGCAGCGGGAAATGCCGCAGAAACTTCCTCAAAAGCCTTATTCTCTCCGGCAATAAGCTCATCGCGCCATTTCTCTAAACGATGCAGCAGGGCAGTTGCCCGGTTATGCTTGTTCAGCAGGGTATCAAGGGCATCCTGAACAGGAGCCGGATCCACTTCGCGCATCAGCCTGCCGATATACTGCATCTGCCGGTAGCGGGCACCGCGCGCGTGCATTCCCTGGGCAGCACAAATCGCCTCCCGCAGCTCATCGGTGAGCGGAAGCTTTGCCAGCTGCTCAGCGTTCAGTCTCACCAGTTCCTCCCCCATTTCCTGCAGCGCGATCATCTCGCGCTTGAACTGGGATTTGCTTTTATTTTCTGTCGAGGTTTCGTGGTTATCAATCATGCAGTACTTTTATCTATAAAGTCATTGCGATTACTATTTATCGGGAGCAGCAATCCCCGGTTTGGTCAGAATAGACATAATTCATATCATATCCTGTACCCAATTGCTATTGACAGTAAACATTATTTATCCTATGAAAAGCATCATAATATAAGCAATAATATCTGAAAGATAGACAGGTTCATTTTTATTACCTAAATTAACAAGCAGGATAATAATTTCCTTTTATTGTTGAATTGCAATTGCAAGAAGGTAACGATGCAGAACGTTTCAGTGCGAGAACGATTGATTGCTGCCCTGATGAATGTCTCAGATGAAATGCGCATGAAATTGAACGAACTGCGTCAAGTAGGAGCACAACTTGTGGCACGAGAAGACATTGTCTGGCACATCTTGCTCCAAAGCATGTCGGGAATGGGTAACAACAGGGGTTATTATGGGTTGATACTCAATCCCGCCAAATATCGACGTGTAATGTGGGAGTCACTGACAGGTAAGACCCCTGATCAACGGTACAACCATCTTCGACATGTGCTAAGAGATGCGGCTTGCCGTAGGCCAGATCAAAAAGCTCAGTGGCTGTCGATAAACTACGAGCGTATACAAGCTATGGGTGGCCTTAATAGCGCACGCGACAAGATGTACTGGCTCAGCGGACAGCAATCAAAACTGAATTTTATTCGCCAATTTGCTGGTATTGGAGAAAAATATGGACGTAATATTTGGATGGATTTGTGCGATCCCGATTTCATTGACTCAATTGCCATTGATGTTCGTATTGGTCATATATTGTCCGCACTTGAAATTGACCAAACTGACTACAGAAACGCTGAACGTGCTTTGATCGAGATTGCTCATGAAGCTGGGCTGACTGGGTGGGAGCTTGATCGACTGTTGTTTCATTTTTTAGACCACTTCACGACAGCCCTGGGGTTACAAATAAACGAGAATATAAGGCGCAACAAATCTCTTCCTGAAATATCGAAGCAGGTTCTAAAAAACCATAAAGTGCAACAGATAGATTTAAACGATGCCGCCTATGGTGTTGATTGCGAATCAGTGATTAAGCAATGGAATGATTTATATCAGATTTTCTTAAATCGCCGAAACACATCTGGTTGGGGCAGAAAACTGGACTACGCACGGCGGATCGTTGACCATTTTCATGGCTCTATTCCATTGGCAGATATTGTTAGCGCACCTAAGCGAAAACAACTTACATCTCAGCTCTTTAATGAAAAGAACGATTTCAACTTTGTAACATATCCAATTGGAATGGGTGTGTTTCTTGGTTTCTTACGTCGAGAAAGAGAAGTTCTGATAGTTGCGCAGTCAGACAAGTTGAGAGAGTAAAATAGAGGTCAAGCAGTAGTAATAAGTATTTAATATTTATCCTTGCAGGTGGGCTTTTAGGAATTCAAACGTCTCTTCTTTTGTCGGCGTGTCTGTGAGCCAGCAGCTTTTTTCTTTAACGTTAGATTGCAAAAATAAATAAATTGATTTAAAA
>JAPLIX010000079.1 GCA_026388865.1 Pseudomonadota bacterium
AATTCCGACAGACCGGAATTTTTGTTTGCGAGTTTAGCACACTAACGGACCATGCTCACAACACTTGACCCCTTGTGGGTTCTTATTGCGCTGACCATCTTCACCATCGGTATTATCAGACGGATCCGCCTGTGGATGATGGGGCAGAAAGATGAGCGTTTAGAGGGGGTTGGACAGAGGCTTAAGGACTTTATTGTATATGCCGTCGGCCATAAACGCATTCTGCGGGAGCTCTATCCGGGGCTCATGCATTTTTTTATCTTCTGCGCTTGCGCTATCCCCCTTCTGATCATACTTGCGGTACAGGTCAAGTTTTCGATTCCGCAGCTGCCGGGCAATCTCTTTTCCCTGTTTCTTGACGCGGTGGGAAGCCTGGGGCTTCTGGGGATCGGACTTGCAGCGTACCGGCGCTACATTCAAAGACCTGACCGACTGAGCGATACCCGAGCTGAGGATGCGCTCGCCCTGATCTGGGTCTTTGCGATTATTTTTCTTGGCTTCTGCGTGGAGGGGCTCCGGCTGAGCATTACCGGAGAGACCGGCGTATGGGCTCCGGCAGGGTATGTGTTTGCCTCTTTATTCTCCTTCGTTGAACCCGGCACGCAGGTTTCCATCCATAAACTTCTCTGGCGTATTCATCTGTTCCTGGTGTTAGGCTTGATTGCCTGCACACCGTACACTAAATTTCTTCACATCATAACCTCTGCTATTAATATTTTCTTGCGGAAATACGGGCCGCCAGGGGTTCTTCGCCAGATTACGGATTTTGAAACTGCCGAAACCTTCGGTGTCTCGCGCATTGATGAATTTACCCGTCAGCAGTTGTTCCAACTTGATGCCTGTACCCGCTGCGGTCGCTGTCAGGATAACTGCCCTGCTCATCTGACCCAGAAACCGCTGTCACCCAAAAAACTCATCCAGGATCTGCGGACGCACATGGAAGAGAAGGGTTCGCAATCCGGCCCTCATGGAGATGTTAGCGGGAAGGCATTAATCGGGGACGTGATCGAGCACGATACCATCTGGTCCTGTACCCTGTGCCTCAATTGTCACTTCCAGTGTCCGGTCTTTATCACGTCAGTGGATAAAACTATAGAGATGCGGCGCAACCTGGTGCTGGTGGAAGCAAATTTTCCGGTAGAAGTGCAGGCAGTGTTTAAGAATATGGAAAACAACAGCAACCCCTGGGGCATCGGTCGGCACCTGCGGGGTGACTGGGCAAAAGATCTTGGCGTGAAGACCATGGCTGAGGCGGGGACCGCGGATATCCTCCTTTATGCAGGGTGTGCCGGCGCCTTCGATGACCGCTATAAAAAAGTCTCAACAGCGATGGTAAAAATCCTGCAGGCAGCCGGTGTCAACTTTGCGATTCTGGGAACAGAGGAAGGATGCTGCGGTGATTCTGCCCGGAGAATCGGCAATGAGTATCTGTACGACAGCCTCGCCCAGTATAATATCGGCGTCTTCCATCAGTATGGCGTTAAAAAGATCCTTACTATATGTCCCCATTGTTACAATGCACTGAAAAACGAGTATCCCCAGTATGGAACAGACTTTGAGGTCCTGCACCATACCGAGTTATTATTGAACCTTGTGAACACAGGGAAAATTTCTCTCAACGGCTCTCCCGGTAAAATGAACGTCTGTTACCATGATTCATGTTTTCTGGGCAGGTACAATGATATCTACGACCAGCCGCGCAAGCTCCTCACCTCTATCAGCGGTATATCTCTGGTTGAAATGGATAGAACGCTTGACCGGAGCTTCTGCTGCGGTGCCGGCGGCGGCAGGATGTGGATGGAAGAGCACCTGGGCACGAGAATAAATGAGGCGCGCACCGAGCAGGCGATTGCAGCGAAGCCGGATGCGATTGCCACCGCATGTCCCTACTGCCTCACTATGCTGGAAGATGGCCTGAAATCAAAGAATGTGTTTGACTCGATCAAGGCGCTTGACATTGCTGAATATATTTATGATGCCATGAAGAAATGAGCAAGACGATGATAAAAGTCCCCGGCACATGCTTTTCCCTGTGGTTACTGCTCCTGCTGATAGTGGCAGTGTGTCCCGGAGAAGCGCTGTCTCAGTCAATAGATGACTGCCTTGAATGCCATCAGGACCGCAGCCTCGCTCAAACTGACAGCACCGGCACTGTTCATAATTTGTATGTGGATAAAAAACTGTTTTCAGAGTCAATCCACGGAAAGCTGGACTATACCTGTGTGGAATGCCATACAGGGGCAACGCAGGATCACCCGGCAAGCGGGCTTGCTGATGTGAAGTGCGAGGAATGTCACGAGGAGGCTCTGAAAAAGTATGAGATGAGCAAGCATGCGAAGCTCCTAAAGGAAGGTAACACCAGGGCGCCGCAGTGCTATGATTGCCATACCATGCATTATAACTTTTACAGCGATGATCAGCGCTCCAGCATAAATCCTAAGAATGTGCCTGCGACCTGCAGTAAATGTCATGAGGGACTGGTGGCGGGTCCGGGGCTGATTGGATCTGCGATTGTCGCAAAACTGAAAGGCCACGGGAAGGTAAATCTGGCTGGAGATTTTCGCATTGACCGGTGCCTGGACTGTCACTTTGAAGTTGCCAACCACGGGCCGAAAGAACGGCAGCAGCCAGTTTGTGCAAAATGTCATGAGCCAGGGAAAGGCGCCATAAACTTAGGACCCATCCATACGTCAGAGATTTTTACCAAAGCACCTTTGCGTGTTGCGGAAAAACTGTTTTACGGGTTTGGGCTGGCGATGATTGCCTTTGCCTTCATGTCAATGGCCGGAAAAAAATACCTGAAGCCGAAAGAAAAAGAGAAGGAACATAAGGGGCATTAACGTAATTAATAAATCTCTGGATTCACTTTACATAAAAAGGCCTGGATATATTCCAAGCCTTTTTTTATTGGTTAGGTAGGAATAAAAAAAGCAGGAAGGCTCCCGGTGTTCAATCAACGGGGCTGAAAGCGGCAGGATTTGCCGCTGCTCCAGCTGCTTCCCCGTATTTATATAACTGATCTTCAACACTTGCTAAAAAATAGTTATGTTATATTAGATGGATAAGTTCCGTCAAAAAGTTCTTGGCAGGTATCACCCTGCAATTTATCTGCGGCAGAGCGCGGAAGATGAGCGTGTACATCAACAGCCCCGCTTCCGTCAGGGGCAGGCATTATCTGTAATACCCATGGAATCGGTATAGCGGGTACTGCGGCCCAAAACGGCTGTTCACGGTCAAAACAGGCTCCATAGACCGGCAGCCGCGACAGGTTGCTTATCATGCAGTCACCTGCATAGGGGTCGATATCAGCATAAATTTTGTAAAGATGTTTCTCCTGCTCGTGCTGCCGCAGCCACAGCATCTGCTCCCTGATATGCCCCTGGTCAAAAGCGGCAACCTGCTGCCTGCA
>JAPLIX010000412.1:0-1609 GCA_026388865.1 Pseudomonadota bacterium
GGAAGCTCAGACCTTTTTTGTATGAGGTCGGGTCCGATGGCGGGGTAATCCACTGGTGGGGCGTCCCATCACTTATCCACGGGGTGGCGCCGCCGTGTAGATGGATGTTTGCACGGTTCTGAGCGTAGTTCTCAGTTCCCCCATTGGGACCAGTCCCCGCTCCCATCACCGTAGTGTCCACCGGTATGAAGAGGTTGCCTGCAGTGCCTGTGGCAAGCTTGTTGCTAAATTTGATACGCACCGGCCGGTCCTTCTTGGCGACAATCACCGGTCCCAGATATTTGTTCGCGCCAACATTGGGATCGGTCGTATTAATCTGGTAATATCCCCTGAGTTTGGTGGCGGGCAGGTCTGAATGCAGCTTCTGGGTGTAATCCCTTAATCCAATCTCGTAATAATCAGAGCCTGAATAGGTTGTCGTATTCGGAATGGCAACCGGAATATACTGATTGAGGTCGTTTCTGTTCGCATAGCCAAGACCCGGCAGCGAGTCCACAAATTTCCTGATGTTTGTCGGGCTGTTGGCCCAGTTGGGGTAAATGCCGAAATAATCCGGCGTACCGCCGGGAGTGGGCGCAACCGCTGCCAGCGGCGCGGCAAAAGAACTCACCTGATTTGTCTCTCCGCCCTCAGCAGCTGCTTTGGCCCGATTTTCTTCGGCACGCTTGGCTGCCGCCTCACGCTGGGCGGGTGTCAAGCTGTACATTCTCAGGTAGTTGTCCAGGCGGTCTGAACCGGTGCCGGTTGGTGCTTGGGTGACCGCATCACTATCCGGTTGTTGCACATCTGCCTGCGGTTCCACGGCTGCCGGGGCCTGCTCGTCTGCCTGGGCCATTAACACCGGCGCCGGAACATTCTTTTGTGCCTCCTGCGCGGCATCCTTTGATTGCGCGCGGCTCTGGTCAATTCCCCAGAAAAGGGCAGTTACTGCCAGCGCTAAAATCATACCGACAAATAGTTTACGTTTAATCATACCATCTCTCCTTTTGTGTGTGTTTTTGCCTTAATGAATATGAATATAAAATCCCATTCAACAATTGCCGACATTTTTGTCTCTATATGGTTAACCTGTTTTTTTATATACTTGCACAGAACAGTTATTTCAGTGTTCACACAGTTATATAATAATAAGTCTACAATGTTCGGAGAAATTTTCAATAGGGTGAATAATGTATTTTCCCCTGCTGAATGCATTATCTCCCCTGTAGGTTCAGGCACCGTTTAGCATGCTGTTGAAAAACGCCATCTGCTGCGTTGCGCTCATCCTTCGTCATTGCGGCGTACCGTAATGTACGCCTCATTCCTCGTGATTTCGCGCGCCTTGCATCTGAATGTTTTTGACCAGCCTGTGAAAAACCACTTTTCCAACAACCTGCTAGTGTACTGTCCCAGAAATAAAATGAATATTTTTAAGCATATAAAAAATATAATCCAGCGTAATAATTATAAAATCACATGTAATATGACCGCGAGTACGCCTTGTAATTATTCAAGTTATTCATAGGACACTACACTAGTGTGTGCGGGCATATTTTTTATCTGTTGCCGGTGGTGCAGTACAGGCCGCGGATTTTTTTTCAGCCAATTTTAACTTCACCAGCTCCTCCAT
>JAPLIX010000412.1:1620-9501 GCA_026388865.1 Pseudomonadota bacterium
GCCGAACCCGAGCGCTGCCTCCCGGTATTCTGCAAGATCATAGGAAGTGAGAATAATTATGGGCAGTGACGGGCAGATCCTTTTTATCATTGTGCCCAGGGCCAAGCCGTTGACACCGGGCAGGTTTATGTCCATGAAGATAAGGTCAGGCTGCTGCTCTTCCACTTTTTGCAGCGCTTCAATGCTGTCTGACGTTTCATTAATCATTATTTCCGGGAACCTGCTCTTAAGAAAATCCCTAAAAGACTGGCGAAAAATCAGGTTATCTTCAACAAGCATGACGTGATACATTGTGGGACCTTGCACTCGTTACCTATATAATTTACTCAAAAACAGTTTTGACGCAATTGGTAAAAACACCCATTTTATATATGGGTAAAAATACGTAGTAGTACATAAAACCAATGAACGCATAGAAGTATCCTTTCTCTTTTTAATGAGCAAATTTTTCACTCTTAATTACAGCTTATATTTGTTTTCTGCTTTATAGTATAGTAATAAAAGAAGGCGTGGTAAATAGGGCCTGCGGTGTATATCCTTTTAAAAGACACAGTATTTATTCCTGCGCTGAGGAGCAGTACCTGTGGCAAACATCAAAATCGTCATAGCAGAAGACCATACTATCCTGCGCGAAGGGTTGAAGTCCCTGATATCTCCGCACGAGGATATGAAAGTGGTGTGTGAGGCGGGCGACGGCCATGAGGCCATTCGCTGTGTGGATAAGTTCAAGCCGGACATCATCCTGCTTGATCTTTCCATGCCGCGCATGAACGGCCTGGACGCCATACGGGAAATAAAAAAGATCAATGAGCCCACGAAGGTAATTGTGCTCACCGTGCACAAGACTGATGAATACGTGCGGGCCTGCCTGCAGGCAGGCGCAGAGGGGTACCTGCTGAAAGATGCCGGATATACTGAGCTGCTGGCAGCAATACGCAGCGTGATGGGCGGGAAGCGCTACCTGAGCCCTGAAATCTCGAGCACGGTAATTGACGGCTACCTTGAAGGCAGAAAAGCAGGAGCAGCAATTACCGCCTGGGACACCCTGAGCCATCGAGAGAGAGAGATCATTAAGCTGATTGGCGAGGGATATAAGAATAAGGATATAGCTGAGCTTCTCTGCATCAGCATCAAGACCGTGGAAAAGCACCGCGCAAATATCATGAAGAAGCTTGACATTCATGATGTCTCGGGGCTTACCGCCCTTGCCATAGAGAAGGGCATTGTTACCCGGTAGGCGCTTCCGGCCAGGACGCAATAACCGCGGTCCCGCTGTCTGCGCCAGACTCTACCGAAAAAGTCCCCCCCGCAAGCTCAACCCTCTCCTTCATGCTGATGAGACCCAGACCCCCCTTTTGGGAATCTTTCCGGAGCGGTTTTTCTCTCGCAAAGCCGGTGCCATTATCCCTTATTTTAAGAGTGAGGGTGCCAGCAGTCTTTTTAAAGGCAACCCGGATGCGGTCAGCGCTGCTGTGCCTGACGCAGTTGTTCATGGCTTCCTGCAGCACTCTGAAAATCACGATCTTCAGAGGGGCAGGCACGTCATCTTCCTTAACCGCCACATCCTGTTCAATGGCAATGGGCGCGTACAGGATTTGAAACTCCCGGCAGAACCAGCCGATGGCTGCCACAATGCCAAGGTCATCAATAATTGACGGACGCAGGTCGGTTGAGATTTTTCTCACCTCGTCGATGGCATGTTTGAGCATCTCCACGGATGCGGCCATGGTCCGCGAGCTGCTGCCCTGCGGGTCATAGCTTTCCTGCTGAACGATGCTCTCCAGGCCGAATTTTGCCGCGCTCAGGGTCTGGCTGATGCTGTCATGAAGCTCCGCGGCGAGGCGCTTGCGCTCCTGCTCCTGGAGGGAAAGGAGCCGGGAAGAGAGAAACCGGAGCTTTAATTCTGATTCCTGCAATGCCTGTTCAGCAGTTTTGCGCTCCGTGATATCAATGCCCATGTGGAGAATATGCTGCCTGCCGTCAATATCCGTAAACGGGTACTCAAACAGCTGATAGCTGTTTTTATTGAAGGCAATAACATCCCGTTGCGTAATTTCAGCGATCGGGGAGACCTGCAGCTGCCGGCATTCTTTGCAGGGTTCTGACTCGTGGTAGATAAGTTCGTAGCAGTGCGCGGAGCCGGGCTCGCCAAACTGCTGCCGGAACAGTTTATTGGTAAAAATTATTTTATAGTCAGCGGTCCGCACATATACATAGGCCGGAAGCTCATCCAGAAGGGAAAAAAGCCGCTGCCGCTCCTGCTCAAGCGCGTCATGCGCCTCTGTCAGCTGTGTGATGTCGGTATTGGTGCCGATGAAGCCGATGATGTTGCCGCTGCTGTCAGGCAGCGGGGCGGCGTTGCCGTATACCCAGGTAATCTTTCCCGCCGGCGTTATGAAACGGTATCCCTTTCCCCACAGGCCCCCGGTTCTGACCATCCTCTCCCAGGCAACCCTTATCTCCTCGCGGTCATCTTCATGAAGCGCCTTAATCCACCCGTCACCCCGCGCTTCTTCAGGTGTCAGACCGGACATCTCGCACCAGCGCTGATTCACATAGGTGCAGCTACCCGCTGCGTCGGTCACATAGATTCCCACCGGCGACAGCATGGTGAGCGTGCGAAAACGCTCTTCACTGGAGCGCAGCGCTTCTTCAATCTCTTTTCGCTCATCTATCTCATGCCTCAGGCTTTCGCCTGTCTGCTCAATGATACGGGTGCGCTCCGCTATCCCCGCTTCCAGAGCCCGGGAGATTTCAATCAGTTCATCTGAGCCCCTGAGGCCTGAGCTGAAGGTCTGCGATCCTCGCGCAAAGCCCGTCACAGCAGCCAGCAGTTTTTTTACCCGGCTTGTTACCGCAAAATGAAAATATCCCCAGATAATTATAGTGGCGGTACCCCACATCATCGCCATTCCCCACATCCGGTGCATCGCATCGGCATAGGCTTTTTTCTTTATTCCGGCCAGGTCATATTCAAGATGCAGTATGCCGGTTCGAGGTGCGGCAGCGCCCTGCGGACGCTCCAGGACCACGGGATAAAACAGTATGAGCGTGCGATGATTGCGAATAAATTCAACCTTGCAGGCATTGGCCGCGCGCACCTCATCCAGCTGCGGCATTATGCGGGAAAGGTTCTTGCGTGCTGACTCAAGCGAGGTTGCGTGCAGGAGCATATTCCGGTCATCCACCACCAGGGCTAATTGAAGGTCCGGGTCGCCCTTGATTTGCTCAATAAGTATCCGGGCTATTTCAACGTGCCCGGCCTGGTAAAGGCGCGTCAGCAGCGTGGCATACGTGTTGCCTGCAACCATAGCCTCCTGCTTTGAATAGTCTTCATGCCGCTGGTAAGAGCGCTGCAGCTCATACTGGAATGAAAACAAATTCAACACCACTGCCAGCAGGACGAGAATAACGGGGGCGGAATAGCGCAGGGGAAAAGGAAACCAGTTCATACGGCAGACAAGTGTTTGCGTTGTACGGATGATAAGCGATATTTATTTATATGTATTGCTTATTTAATAATTTATTTCAAGCAGTTGGTTTAAAAGACACTAACCAGATGCAGAACAGGCAGGGCCATTGCTGACACTGCTTCTTGTTTTCACCTTTCACTTACCTTGTTTGACTCCTTGGGCCGCGTAACCTTATTAAGCATTTCCTCCTCTGGAGAAGACTTTTTCATTGACACCCAATCGCCCCCTGCCTATACTTACCCCGTCCAAAAAACGAGTTTCTATCAGTTCGATAGTGGCCCCGGCAATTCATTTCTGCACAGTAAGCATGTCAGCTTTTCTTTGTTTTTTATCATGGAGCGACGCGCAGCGATGCGCGCTGCGGCTGGGAAAGATTCTGGGACTGGCTCTGCTCCTGGGAGCCCTGACACTACCCGGCTGCTCCCTTAAGCAGTTTGCCGTCAACCGCATGGGTGATGCTCTCGCCCCCGGCCCCTCGGTGTACGCCACCGACGACGATCCGGAGCTGGTTGGCGCGGCCCTGCCCTTCGGTCTCAAGACTATCGAAAGCCTCTTGCTGCAGTCCCCGCACCACAAAGGATTGCTCCTCGCCGCAACCAGCGGGTTCACGCAATATGCCTATGCCTTTGTGCAAACCAGGGCTGATTTTGTTGAGGATAGTGACCTGGCACAGGCCACGGCGCTCCGGAAGCAGGCGGGCCATCTCTACTGCCGGGCGCTGGGTTACGGTATGCGCGGCCTGGAGGAAGTCCAGCCCGGCTTGCACACGTCGCTTAGATCCGACCAGGGCGCGGCGCTAACCCGGTTTCGCAAGGCGAATGTGGCACAGCTCTACTGGACGGCAGTGGCTTGGGGGGCGGCGATTGCGCTGAACAAGACTGATACTGAACTGGGTGCCGACCTGCCTCAGGTCGAGGTGCTCATGCGCCGCGCCCTGGAGCTCGACGAAGGCTACGACCTGGGTGCCATCCATGATTTTTTCATCGCCTACGAAGGAGGAAGGCCGGCCGCTGCTGGCGGTTCTGTTGAACGCGCCCGTGCCAGCCTGGGTCGGGCGCTGCAGCTTTCCAAGGGGCGGCGCGCGGCACCGCTGGTAGCATTCGCCGAAACGGTTGCTGTCGGCCTGCAGAACCGGGCCGAGTTTGTGAAACTGCTGAATCAGGCGTTGGCGATTGACGTCAATGCCCTGCCGGAACAGCGCCTGGCGAACGTGATCGCGCAGCGGCGGGCGCGGTGGCTACTCGCCCGGCACATGCAGCCGGGGTCTGCTGATCTGGCTTGCGATGCTGATTCTTCTGGCAGCGGCGCACGCCTCCTGGGCGGCTGACGAGATGGTCATCAAGATGGCGACGATTGCTCCCCAGGGCTCCGAATGGCACCAGGTCCTTCAGGAAATGGGCGTGGCGTGGGAGAAGGCGTCCCGCGGCCAGGTGCAGTTCCGCCTTTACCCGGGGGGTGTGGCCGGAGACGACGCTGACGTCGTGCGCAAGATGCGTCTCGGGACCCTCAATGTGGCACTGCTGAGTTCCGAAGGGCTGACCGACATTGACCGCGGTGTGCTGGCGCTGCAGGTCCCGCTGGCCTATGCCAACTACCGCGAGCTGGACTGCACCATCGAGCAACTCGGCCCCCAGATCGAGAAAAAGATCGAGGCCCGGGGATTTGTCCTGCTCGGCTGGTCTGACGCTGGCTGGGCTCATTTCTTTACCAGGGAGCCGGTCAGGACACCGGACGATATGAAGAAGCTGAAAATGTTTGTCTGGGCCGGCGATGACCGGTACGCCGAGCTATGGAAGAAGGCCGGGTTCAACCCTGTGCCGCTGCCCTCGACGGAAATCTCCACGGCGCTCCAGACCGGGCTGGTCAACGCCGTTACTTCGACGGTCCAGGGCGTTGTACTGCTCCAGTGGTACCGGCAGGTCAAGTACATGACCGACCTTAAATGGGCGGTGTTCCTTGGCGCTATTGTGGTGGCCAAGCCAACCTGGGAGAAGCTACCCGCCGATGTGCGTCCATTACTAAAGGAGGCGGCGCGCAAAGCCTGCCGGCGCCTCAGCGAATTCTCGCGGCAGTCGGAGGCCAGGGACATCGAAGTCCTGCAAAAACACGGAGTCCAGGTGGTCGCCGTGGACAACGCAGTGCTCGACCAGTGGCGACAGCTCATTGACGGGGTCCTGCCGCAGGTGCGGGGTTCGTTCCTGCCTGCGGAATCCCTCGATGCCGCGCTCAAGCGACGCGACCAGTGCCGCCGGCAGGCGGGCAAGGCTGGCGGCTCTTGACAGCGCGCTCCCTTATCCGCGGCACTGGGCAGGGAGCCCTCGTCGCCGCCTTCCTGCTGCTCACGGCAGTGCCGCTGGTAAACTTCCTCGGGCGTCCGCTCGCCGGCTTTCACATCCCCGGCTCTGCTACCTACACGCAGCAGCTCACCTTCTATCTGGCCTTCCTTGGCGGTCTGGTTGCTACCTGGACGGGAAAACAGCTGACGCTTTCTACTGCCGGTTTGCTTCCGGAGGGAGCCGTGAGGCGTTACGCGGAGTACTTTTCGACCTGCGCTGCGGCCTCAGTCACGGCAATGCTGACGTACGCCAGCGTCAGCGTGGTGCTGGCCGAGCGTCAGCAGGGGGGTATGCTGTCCTTTGGGATGCCGACCTGGATCAGCGAGAGTGTGATGCCTCTTGCGCTGGGGCTGATGACACTGACCTATGTGCGCAAGTCCTCCAGGAGCTGGTCCGGACGGGCCGGTGCGGTTGCCATCGTGGGTGCCGTCTTCGCGCTCGGGCTGATGCGCCCGACGAGCCCTGTCACCTGGCTTTTGTGCTTGCTGCTGCTGGCAGCGACGCTGCTCGAGTTGCCCGTCTTCGCTGTGATGGCAGGCTTGGGCATGATCCTTTTCTGGCGGGAGTCCACGCCGGTGTCGGCGGTCACTGCTGAGATCTACCGGCTGATCGCGTCGCCGACACTTCCCGCTATCCCGCTTCTGACCGCAACCGGTTTTGTGCTCGCCGAAACGCAAGCCCCGCACCGGCTGGTGCGCTTCTTTCACGCGCTGTTCGGCTTCATGCCCGGTGGTGTCGCAGTGCTGGTGAGCGCGGTCTGTGCGTTGTTCACCGCCTTCACCGGCGGCTCGGGCATCACCATCATCGCACTGGGCGGGCTGCTCTATCCGATTCTCATCGAAGATGGCTACTCGGAGCAGTTCTCGCTGGGCCTGGTCACCGCAGCGGGCAGTTTGGGGCTGCTATTCCCTCCGAGTCTGCCCGTGATCCTCTACAGCGTGGTTGCAAAGGTTCCGGCTGACCAGCTGTTTATTGCCGGATTGGTACCGGGATTGATCCTCCTGTTGCTGGTGGCGGCCTATGGCATCATCGTTGGCCGCAAACTCCGGACGCAGCGTCAGCCGTTCATGTGGAATGAGTTGCTGAAGGCGACCTGGGGAGCCAAATGGGAGCTTTCCATCCCGCTGGTGATGGCCGTGCTGTTTGGTACCGGGCTCGCTTCGCTGCTGGAGACTTCCGCGTTCGCCTGCGCCTACGCTATCGTCATCGCCTGTTTCATCCAGCGGGATCTGCACCCGTTTTGGGAGCTGCCGCCGGTTCTGCTGAAGGCCACTGCGCTTGTTGGCGCGGTGCTGATCCTGCTCAGCTGCGCCATGGGACTCACCAGCTACCTGGTGGATGCCCAGGTCCCCACCCAGCTGCTGAACATGGTTCAGGCTCGGATCCACTCGCCGCTGGTCTTCCTGCTCGCGCTCAATGTGGTGCTGCTGGTGCTGGGAAGCGTGCTCGAAATCTTCTCCGCCATCGTTGTCCTGACGCCGCTGATCATCCCGCTCGGTACGGCCTTCGGAATCCATCCGGTGCATCTGGGGGTTATCATCCTGGCCAATCTGGAACTCGGTTTTCTCTTCCCGCCGGTGGGCCTCAACCTGTTCCTCTCCTCGTCGCGCTTTAACAAACCCATGGTCGCGCTCTACCGCTATGTCCTGCCGTTTCTCCTCATCCTTGGCCTCGGCGTACTCCTCATCACCTACGTCCCGGCCCTCTCGCTTGGTGTGCTGAGCCTTTTTGAGAACCCGTAAACGTGTTGCTGGCGGAGAGATCATCTGAGCCAGCGCGTGCAAAATTCCCCGGTAAAGTCCGAGATGGTCTGCTCCTGCACAGGTACAGCCCGCTCGCAGCCCTGCGTACTGAAATCAACTGTCCGGGGTTTGCAGTCAAACTTTTTTAAGCGCAGCTTTCGTGCCATAGTCTTCAGAATACCGGGTAAGTGCAGTCAATGCCTCACTGCCAAGCTATCTCCCCTGCCGGGTGTATATAAAAAAGGGCTCAGCCTTCAGCCGAGCCCTTTTTTGTTAACGGGTATGTTTCGGGGAAATGTTTTTAATTCTCGCAGCCATCGCCGAGGAAGT
>JAPLIX010000412.1:9556-10029 GCA_026388865.1 Pseudomonadota bacterium
ACCTTGTGCTGGCCGCTGCCGAGTACAATCGGCTCCTGGACCATGCCCCACGCGTATTCTCCCTCTGCCGGATAGGGCGGCATCTTCTCTGAATTTACGAGAATAACGACAAGGTAATAGTCGCCGGAGAGACATTTCTCCCGGTAATAGGAACATCCCAGAACGATCGTGTTAAAGGGCTTGTCCACATCAATTACCGGATCAATCACCTGATTATCCTGGGTCCCGCCATCCGGAGGCCCCTGGGGCGGCCAGATCGGATTACCATTCGCATCCGGCGCGTAGAGAAAACTCATGAGCTGTTTGGGCTTGACCGCAAGCTTTTCCGGCACTTTGACGGTCAGATTTATCTGGTCGCATTCCATGCAAATATCGGTAATCGGCGGCGAAGGCGTGAACGCGGTTGATTCGCACGGTCCCCAGCAGCTGCCGTCATCAGCGCAGGCCTGGGCGCCGGTTTTTCCGTTTGCCGC
>JAPLIX010000439.1 GCA_026388865.1 Pseudomonadota bacterium
CCCACGACACCCTTGCCTTTGGCTAATGATTCCTACTGCCAAGTTCATAGCGGACTTACACCGCCAAGTTATCGCCCATGCCGGGCACACTAAAAAAGGCAGGAGTTTAATAATGTGACTCCTGCCTTTTTATATACCTGTAACCCACACATCTTTTGACAGTATGAAGGACTCTGCAGCCAGGTCGGAATTCCATGATATGCAGGGACTATTTTCCTTCTTTCCAATACTGCGTACCGCTTTTTACGGCAAGCGCCGGCGTCACATCAATCTGCACTATTTGCCCGGTGCTTAATTGACTGATGACCGTTCCGGTCTGACCTTCCTTCTTGCCCAGATGAATGGCTGAACTCGATGCAAGGCCGGCACCCATATCCTGAGTAAACTTAATTTCTGCCGAGTTATCCAGATTTTTAAAAACCGGTTTTTTGTATGCAGTACCTGTTATATAATAAAGAGCATATAAACGGCTGTTTCCTCCTGACAGGCAGAGATTTGAATCAGGGGTAAAAGTGGGAAACAGTGCAAGCCCGCCAATGGCAGCAGGTTTATTGACCACGCGCTCGGAAGGGCTGCCGGTGGTTACCGCAAGTTTCCGGTACCAGCCCTGATAGACCTCAACGCCCTGATTATCTTTTTTCTGCACGCCTTCTTTTATAAAGCTCTCAAAAGTCTTGCCTCTCAGCGCATCAGCGGTGTTTGCGGTGTCAATGGTGCCGTCTGCTTTAACCGCGTAGGGCGAGGCATCAAAGAGATTTGCAATGCTTAGGGTACAGCCGGAAGGATTATAATTATGCAGACAGGACGGAAGCTGCTCGTCACCCTCAGCTTTGCCCCGCCAGTTATAAAAAGGATCCTTTATGCCGAACAGGTAATTCTGGTTTGCATCGGTCTTGTCCGCTGTTGTTACGTATCTTCCGGTACCAATAAAAATCCATGCATTGTCTTTATTGTCAACGCTCACGGTAAAGGGGGCGGAGAGATATCCCGGCTGCGGCAAATCAGAAAAATCTGCCAGCGGCACCCACTTCCAGTTCGCCGGATTATCATCGTATGCTGAAGGATCATAGACACTATTCGCCAGCTGTGGAATCGCAATTTTGTATGCTTTTGCCTTCCAGGTTGCCGGAGACCCTGCCGTATATGATTCTCCCACATAGATAGCGGCCACGCTGTAATTCATGTTTTTATCAAGCGCGACCGGTGAATTCATAACCGCGTTGTTTTCGCTTGTTTCAAGACCGGAGGGAAAGGTCCGCAGCAGGGTGCCGCTCGCCAGATCAGCGATATACACCCGGCCGGGATTGGTGCTCGTGCCGTCATAATCAGTTGGGCCGGAAGTGACGACAAAAAACCACGCATCATTCACCTTGACAATACAGGGGGTGGTCGTGCTGTACCCAAGGCCGCTGAAGCTCTTTTCCCAGAGCAGGGTCGGCAGCTGTGACGGGTCGGTTATGTCAAGAACCACATAGCTTGAGGAAAACGATTTAGCCCCTCCGGAGAAAGCGGTATCAGTCACGGTAACTGCCTGTCCGCCCATGTTCATGCCGCAGATGAGAAGCGTTCCCCAGCCATTGGGATGGGTTGCATCGGGAGTAAATATTTTCGCATCAACCACCTTGGGTTTTAGATCCACATAACTTAAATGGCTGTAGCTCGGCAATGCCAGCCACTTCAGGTGCGGCAGCAGGCAATGAGGAACATAGGCCCACAGTTCCTCTCCGATACCGACGCCAACGGTCGGACCCGGTTCAAATTTCTTTTCCTCTACATTGTATTGCCCGGCACTGAACGCGTGGATCATGCCGTCATTGGCTCCGACATACACCACGGTCTCGCGGTCCTTATATTTATCATAAAACAGCTTATATGTCTTGTCGTCGTAGAGCAGCCCGTATTGCTCCACCGGTTTTGATATGGATACCGGTGTGGAATAAACAATATCACCAAGTACCCAGGAGTGGGTCTCTCCATCTATGGTTATATCCCGCTTGCGCAGCGTCGGACTTCCCGCATAGAGCGTAGAGTTGTCATCAGCGCCGCGGATGAAATTAACGACATTTGCCACCCGGTTATTCTGCGTGGCGCCCAGCTTGATGAAGGCAGTATCACTCGCAACGTCCAGATACGGTTTTAACGCCTCTGCATTGACAGTGGTGAACTCAATAAAATTGTCCGTATAGGTATAAATCCTGCGATCTGCGGGTGCTGCCACCCACAGCTTTTTCCCTGCCTCCCAAACCGATTGTATCTTATCTAATGAAATATATTCCGGTGTAGTGTTTTTGTCATAGGGGTGCATGGTGTCAACCGGATAGCGTTTTACCTTGGTATCTCCGGTATCGGGGTCCTGATAGTATTCGATAATGTTATCTTCTGTGACATTCAGCTTGTAGTCGTGAACCGTGTCTTCACGAATATTGCCATAGGCGTCCACCCACAGACACTGGAGATATCCGGCCCAGGTGATATCATGGAGGCCGGTTTCGTCCGTGACCTTTGGCTTGAAATAGGCCTGTATCAGGGTTCCCTCCCCTTCTCCCTTGGTTGCAAGAACCGATACCGCAGACCCTGAAGCAGCTTTCTTGAGTATTGCGGAGAAGGACTTATTGAGCTGTTCTTCAAGTCTCAGCGGGTTCTGCACATAAAAATAGTTGTCAGGCACCCCGTCATTATCAGTATCCCATTCCCGGGGATCATCGGGGATGCTGTTTTTATTAATATCATCAAACCCGCCCCATTTGGCTGCATACCACAGCGGGTTCTGCAGAATACCTGCTCCTGATGTTGCTCCCGGAGTAAAGTTCCTTGTGTATATAAGGGGCAGCGCAGTGCCGGGATGCTGAGGCGTATCAAGATAGTAATTAACATCTGACCCCTCGGCAGTATCCATATCCCTTACTACCAGGTATGTCCCGTCCTCAGTCGTCCCTGATATTATGAATCCCATGTGCTGGATGATGCACCCGGCAGCATATTGTGATGAGTCAACGGTAATGGTCACGGTATTGCCCGTCACCTGGTACTGATAATAGGCAATGGCATCCATGTCATAATCTGCTCCCTGCTCTTGGTCTTCAAAATTGATCCTGAAACGGCCATAATAGGGAGTTATAGCATCAACAAATACCTGCAGGATCTGGTCAGTGGGCTGAAACGCTCCCTGAGCACCATTAATCCCCAGGCAGCCTCCTGCAGACTTGGCAAACGGCACCAGAGTGACGGTTTTCCCTCCCACCGGGATTTCAATCTTCGGCAGCGGCGTGGACAGCGCCACGGCATAGGTTGTTACTTTCTGGTCTCCTTGAACCGGGTTCAAATCTGTTATATGCCCGTAATACGCTGCTGCAGCAGAATAATATCCACCCTGTTTCGTCGGCGCGTCCGGACAGAGCCCGCGGATATCCCCAAGGTTGACTACGGTCTTGGGCGTGCACGCCCCATTGTAATTTGAACCCTGCTGACCGATAAAGTATGAGCCGGCTACTGCTTCCTCAGTGCCAATGGTGTCGGCAAGCGATGCTGCATTGAACCCGCTCAAATCACCTGAAAAGGAGTTGAATGCGCTGCCCGGCATCTGATCGGTATCGTAATTCGGTGATATATCACTCAGTACCAACATGAACGGCTTGGCGCAATAATTGGACCCCGTATAACCGGTTGCACTGTTATCCTTATACGGGTCTTCCCAGGCCGGCTGCGGCAGGTCCAGCGTGCTGTCGTCTGTTGTGCCTGAATAATTAAAAGCTGAAGTCGGTGTTTTCTTTCCGGCAAAATACCGCAGCGCTTCATACATCATCTCCCCGATCGGGTTCCCCCACATCCGGCACTCCCCTTCCTGCAGCGGCCGGCTGGATATCCACCCGCAGTTCTGATTATAGCTATGGTCTCCATAGTTATAACCAACTATACGCAATTTATTGATGGTGCTGATAATCCCGTTAACCGAGGTAAATTGTCCGGTATTGGAATCAATTTCATTCTTGATTGAGCCGATATTTTTCCGCAGCACCCCGCCGGATAAATTCTTCGTATAGGAGCCGGTGAGGAGGCCAAAATACATCCGGTCACTCTCCCCGTAGCGCTGCAGAATCCCGGTTGGTTTATACACGCCGGAGGTATATTTCTTGCAGTTGGACTCGGGCATGGAGTCAACCCCGACTTTTACCCTGACCGCATAGTCAGTCATGGTGGAGGCGGGTACCGTCTTCTGCCAGTACAGATAATAATTATCCTGGCCATCCTTCTCCTGATGGCGGAAGGTAATGTCATGGGCCCCTGCCGTAAGGCTAATACTCCCCGTGTGGGTCTGACATGAGCATTTACCGTGGGGCCCGTACCAGGAAGCAACTGCCGTCCCGTCAATGATGACCTCAACCGCATCATCACCATCAACGGCGAAGGTATAGGTGTCGGTTGTGGGTACTACGATCTGACCCTGAAAGATCGTCATATAATAGTCCTGCTGCGAGTTGAACGGGTTGCCCTGCCCATTGATGTTTGCAACTGGAGCTGAACCAAACTTTTTTGCATTTACTCCATAGGTTGTCACCAGGGTGTTAAAATCAGAATGATTTGCCGGGAAGCTGGTATATCCTGTCGTATTATACGTTGTTTGTGTAAGGTTTTGGAAAGCGCTCTGGGGAACAATCTGCCACTGGGTGCCCCCGGCATGCGCACAGTCTGGGCCACTTGAACCATCAAGGCATTTTGTGCCCCCGTTTATCCGCTCAATGGAGACCCATTCCCATACCTGGTAGTTGCTGTTATCAAGCACCCGCATTAACGGGGTCCCGTTATCACTCAGGGTAGTATTGGCAAAAAGATGCCGGGTGCCCTGCGAGGGAAGGCTGAGCGGTGTATAGTCCCTGATGTCATAGCCGTCATTTGCTATGCTCTGGTATTTTTTTGCCCAGGCATGAGCATCCTGGGGAATGTAGGCCCGCTGCAGAACTGTTTCCGTAGCAGTATCCGTCGACCGGTATCCGCCATATAACACCTTCCGCAGGCAGTCCATGCGGGACATGGTCACGTAGTTTAAAAAATTGCCGCTCCACTTTCCCGTGCATTTCTTATCTGTCGCCGTTCCTGCCGGCTCAAAACGGCTGTTGGTGCTGCTATAGTCATAGCACTTGTCACAATCAAAATACCCGTAATAGTCAATCGAAGGCTTGTAGCGCGTCTCCATCTCCCCATCAGCATCAAGGTCTGACATATCATCATAGGCGTTAAAATACAGCCTGTGATCCCGCTCCATTACCAGCATCACCAGCGGCGGCACTTCTCCGTTCAAAAAAAGAGGAGCCGGCTGATTCGGCTGTGTATCACCGCAAAAGCCGCTCACCCATGACAGGCTGATAAGCATAACAATAACAGTAAAACTTAACGCGACTCTGTTTTTTTTCATCTTACACCTCATGGATTTTTCATGGCGGAATTACTGCGGCACATATCGATAGCCAAGAAATATCTCGGATAGGGGAACATTCGGATTAAGCGTATTATCTGCCAGGCGCAGATTGCGGGAGGGCAGCGTTCCGATGCAATCCATGTTGTAGATTACCTTGTGTGAGGATACGCCAGCCCCTTCCGCGCCTGAGCCGAACTCAGACCCGCTCCCTGAAATATGGCGGACCGCCACCTTATCAACATCAACATCAGCGTTAAACTGATTTGTTAATCTTATTGATACATCAGGGGCTGCTTCAACCGTGTCATTCTGATAATCCTTCTTCCAGGCATCCCCGTGTTCGGGATTCACGTCTTTTTCTTCCATTAAAAATGCACCGTCGTTTATTTGTATGTAGCCATTTAAACCAAGGTTTGCAAATTTTTCACCATTTGACCATGTCCCGTAGGCATCCTTTGACAGCATGGCCTCGGCAACTGCTGCAGAAACTGCTTCAGCTTGATAAAACGTCTCCTTGTGAACCCGTTCATTACCGGCAATATCCAGTTCCGTGGTGCTGGTTGACATTGCAGCCATACCGATCATGGTGCAGATCGTTAACATAAAAAGGGCCAATACCAATACAAAGCCTTGTTCATTGTTACCCGATGATATGGTATGTTTCATACAAACATTCCTCATGTTTTTTAGCGTTAATCCTGCCCTATCTGTGCGGCGACACCATAAACCGCAATGCGAGCGGCTTGGACATGGCGCTCTGATTATCTGTCTTCTCCAGACGGGCGATTGTTACCGTGGTTTCTATTTCCACCGTGGTAGTGTTCTCAACCGGAGAGTTGGCGGTTATGAGCCATCTGGTGTTACACCCCCGGCCTATTGCATTCGGCAACTGTGCCGCTGAAAAAGTACCTAACCCCCAGTCGTGAAATTCCTGGATTAAAGTTGCCGTATCCGCAGGCAACTGTCGTTCTGTAGGTTCTCTAGGTACGGAACCCAGATTATTGACATCCAGTGCTGCGACCTTGTCATAGGGCTGATTCATAAGCCATTCCATCCAGGCTTCTCCGAGGGCACTTCCTGCCGTATATCTTCCGGCTGACATATTACACTGCATGGCTTTGGTCTGCATTGCCGCAACGCCAAGGAGGCCCACCACCAGCACAACTATGGCGATCATCACCTCCATAATGGAAAACCCCGTTTCATTGTCTTTCAGCAGCATCATACTATCCACCTTATTCAACTCCTATATTACGGCATTTAATCTGGGTTATTAACAGCCGTCGCTGATACGGGTCATTAAAGGGACCCCATACTTTTTTCCCAACCCCTGTTTCGTGGCCTGGATTTGAAGCGGGGAAATAGGTTGACCTGTCTATATATCCTTTTATCTGCTCGCCGGTTCTCACCAGCAGGGAAACATCCATGGTGCGTATTTCTGAGGGTCTGGCAGGGTTGGTGGTAATGGTGCCGTCAGCAAGATGATATAAGAACTCTATGGCATCCACATTATCAGCCACGGACTCAAGTTCGCTGTTGTCTGGCGCAATACCGGTCTGTCTGCCTAAATGGCAGGGTAAGCTGTTTCTCAGACCGTCCCTGCCGGAATCATTAATGCCGTTGCTGCCGTCACTGGTTAATGCATAGCGGATGTATTCATTATTTTGAATCACCCCGTCTTCATTCTCATCATAGGCAAACCTGCATTCCGCAACCCGCGCTATATTATTGCTGTTAAGCGTTGCCTCGGCTTTTTCGCTGGGGTCATACCCTGCCTTTTTTAAATCCCCCGTCACGAAAAACATTGCTGCCCGGAGATTCTGCTGCATGTCAGCCACCTGCTCCTGGGTAAGATAAGAGTTCTGCTGCTGTTGATAGGTGGCATACATCGCCGCGGAAGCGATACCAAAAATAGCGACGGCAACCATCAGCTCAACCAGGGTAAAACCTGCTTTGTTAAATTTTTTAAAAACTCCTGTTCTCATACGGTATCCGCCTCTTGCTGAATGAGTTGTCAGCCCTTCATGCGCATGGTTATCTTATTTCCACTCTGACTGGGCCCACTGTTTTAAAACAATCCTTCCTGAAGCCAGAGCGCCGATGGCAAATGTCTCGTTTTTACTGTTCTGAAGATACACGTAGCCCGGCGTGCTCAATCCCTGAGTGTTGATCGTCGCCCTGTCGTCTGCAAAGGAAATACCGTCCGATGGTATGGGGTCCCCCGCCTCTGCCGCGCTGATTGATGCCCTGCCGTGTCCAAAGGTAATGCCATCGGCCAGGGCTATGGGCTTGTCATTGCCTATGGTGTAGGTCCTGCCTTCGATGTTGAACTGTACCATGATGTCCCGGTTCTGTTTTACCGCAGTTGATCGTGCCTTGCGGATGTTTGAGCACATGTCTGCTGCAGAGTTGCGTAAGCGGTAGGTGGGAAGTGAGGTTACGACATTGGGCACGGCAACTAATCCCAGTGTTCCCATGATGCTGACGACAACCATAAGTTCAGTCAAAGAAAAACCTTTTTGTTTTGTAATCATTGCTTATCACCTCTTTCTGGTTTCATCCTGTACCTACCCTATCGCACAAACCATTCCATGCTACGACTATCACCCGGCAGAGCAGTTAAAATTATCGATACTATACGATTTTAGAAGCATTTTTGTTGCGCCAGTATGATTTTATTTTTAAACATCGGGCCCACAATTAATTAACTTTATTAAATAATTTGTGGATTATTTTACTAATTCATACCGGGCTACTATTCACTTTCAATACTTACAAATGTTACGGCGTGCTATATAGGAAAGGAACTATAGTGCGGGCGACAAACGGAGAATACGTCCTTCTGCAAGTAAAAGCAGCTCGGGCAGCGCCATGCAGAGATTGATCAGAAAAATAATAAAAAAGCCCTGCGCTGTGTTACCTAAAGCTATTACACAGCGGAGGGCTATAGAATAAAGACCTGATGATTGGTTATCAGTTATGCGGGCACATCGATCCGTTATTTACGATCCCACCCCTCTCTCCAGTACACCGTACCGCTCTTTACACTGACTGCCGGGATAACCGGAACTTCAACAATCACACCGGTGCTCTGCTGTCCATACAGGGTTCCTCCCACTTGTTTGCCCGTGTGGATGCCAAAGCTGGAAGCAAGTCCGGCGCCCAGTTCCATTTTTTCGGCGATATAGGTTTTCTGATTCAGCGCCGGGTTCACCAATACAGATTTTTTATAAGCTGTACCAGTTTCAAAATAGAGTGCGTAGAGTGTGCTGCTTCCGCTCGAAACGCATACATCAGTATCCGGGGTAAACGCAGGGAAAAGTGCTATACCGCCAAACACTGCGGGTTTATTGATCATGCGCTCTGACAGAGTCCCCGGCGCCAGCAGCTTATACCAGCCGTCTTTTGTCTGTGCCTTTTCTATCAGCTCATCAAATGTAATCTCTCCGCCCGCTGATACTTCAACCTTTCCGTCTGCCCTGACTTTATATGCGTCAGAAGCCAGGAGATTGTCCATGGTGAGTTTACAGAGGGCATTATCCCCATACTTATGGTAGCATTTTTTAACGCTACTGTTTTCATCATAACTGCTGTTGTAAAAGGGGTCTTTAATACCAAAGAGATAATTCTGCTGCGCTGCAACCAAACTATTAGGATTTTTATCCTCCGGGAACGAAAACTCGCCGGTACCTGTATACACCCATACATTATCCCTGGTATCAACGCTCAGCGCAAAGGGCGCGGAGAACGGGGCCGGTGCATTAAAGAGCGACGTCCATGTCCAGGTATTCGGATCAAGACTATAGGATGCGTCCGTCCCTTCTGTATATGGCTGATTTTCTATGTTGATGCCAATTTTATAAACTTTTCCCTTCCTGCTTCCGTCCGTGTCAAGATATGATGTTCCGATATAGAGTGCATCTACGCTGTAATTGAGAGATTTGTCGAGGGATACCGGCGAATTCATGAATGCATTATTCTCAGGGGTCTGAAACCATCCCGGAAACATTGCAGGGGTATATAATTCGCCGGAAAATAAATCAACAATATACACGCGTCCCGGCTGGGAGCTTGTGCCGGCATAATCAGTCGGGCCTGAGCCGATAATGCAGAGCCATTTTTCATCTGCCACCGCACCTGTCGATGCTCTCTTAACCACCTTTATTACCGCCGGGATTGAGATAGTAAACCCGAGTCCCGGGAAGCTCTGCTCCCACAAAAATTTCGGCTGTGACGGGTCAGTTACATCGAGAGCAAAAAAGCTTGAGCTGAAGGTTCTGGTCTCTGTAGCTGTGCCATTGAAGGCACCGGTTACCGCTATAGGGTATCCTCCCATATTCATACCGCCGATAAGAACCGTGCCCCAGCCGTTAATATGGGTTGCATCGGGAGTAAAAATTTTCGCATCAACTACTTTCGGCTTTAAATCAACATAGCTCAGATGACCATAGCTAGGTAACGCGAGCCACTTCAGATGCGGCAGCAGGTTCCTGGGAATATATGCCCAGAGCTCCTCACCAATTCCAGCCGTGGCTCCCGGTGTAAATTTTTTCTCGGCAGAGTTATACTTTCCGGCACTGAACGCATGGAGCATGCTGTCATTGGCCCCCACATACACCACGGTTTCTCGAGGATTCGTAACCGTATGAAAATTATAAAACTCCTGGTAGGATTTATCATCGTAGAGGATGCCATACTGTTCCACCGGTTTGGATATAGTTACCGGCGTAGAGTAGACGATGTCCCCCAGTTTCCAGGGATGCGTCTCAGCACCGATGGTGAAATCTTTTTTGCGCAGGGTCGGAGTACCGGTGTAAGCAGAAGTAGTATCATTTACCCCGCGTATAAAGTTTATGATATTAGACACGCGGTCCGTCTGAGTGGCCCCGAGGCTTTTGTAGGCCGTGTCATCAGTAACGTCGAGATAGGGCTTTAACAATTGCGCTTTGTCAGTGGTGAACGATGTGAATTCCCTGCCGATACCAGTATAGGTAAAAATAGTCCGTTCTTCAGGAGAACGTTTCCAGAGCTTATTCCCGGCCTCCCATATGGGCTGTATCTGGTCCAATGGCACGTACTCAGGGTCACCACTTTTCTGATAAGGGTTATTGCTATCAACAGCGTAGCGTTTTACCCTTGTATCTCCGGTGTCCGGATCCTGAAAGAATTCAATAATTCTGTCTTCTGTAGGGTTGAGACTGAAATCGTTATTCGTATCCTCGCGGATATTGCCATAGGCATCCACCCACAGGCACTGCAGGTATCCCGCCCAGGTAATATCATGGAGGCCGGTCTCGTCCGTGACCTTGGGTTTGAAATAAGCCTGGATAAGAGTTCCCTCCCCTTCTCCCGCGGTCGCAAGAACCGATACCGCCGAGCCTGCTGCAGCTTTCTGCAGAATGGCAGAAAAGGCTTTATTGAGCTGCTCATCGAGCCTGAGCGGATTCTGCACATAAAAATAGTTGTCCGGGACCCCGTCAATATCCGTGTCCCATTCTTTGGGATCATCGGGGATGTTATTTTTGTTAATATCCTCAAACCCGCCCCACTTCGCCGCATACCAGAGCGGGTTCTGCAGCAGTGACACCCCGGAGGTTGACCCCACCGTAAATATTGTTGTACTGGTCAACGGTAACGCCGCACCTGCATGCTGCGGCGTGTCCAGGTAGTAATTGACATCTGACCCTGCCGCAGTATCCATATCCCGTACCACCAGATACGTCCCGTCCGCGGTGGTCCCGGATATGATATACCCCATGTGCTGAATAATACAGCCGGCTGCGTATTGTGAGGAATCAACAGTTACCATAACAGTATTACCCACCACCTGGTATTCATAAAACGCAATCGCATCCATATCATAGTCAGCACCCTGTTCCTGGTCTTCAAAATTGATCCGGAACCGCCCGTACCCGGGAGTGAGTGCTTCAACATAAAAGTCAACAATCTGATCGGTAGGCTGAAACGCGCCCTGGGTGCCGTCAATCCCGAGACACCCGCCCACTGATTTGGCAAACGGTACCAGGGTCACCTTTTTATCACCTATCGGTATCTCTATACGCGGCAGTGATGAAGAGAGCGCCACGGCAAAGGTGGTGATCTTCTGTGCGCCCTGCGCGGTCGGATTAACGTCTTGTGTGTGACCAAAATATGCCACTGCTGCGGAGTAAAAGCTCCCCTGTTTGGTCGGTTCCTCCGGGCACTGGCCACGGACGCTGCCCAAACCCGTTACACTCTTTGGCGTGCAGGCTCCATTATAGGTTGAGCCGGACTGTCCGATGTAAAATGACCCGCTCACCCCCTCCTCGGTGCTGATGGTGTTGGCCAGCGTTGCTGCATTTAACCCGGTCACGTCCCCTGAATAGGAGCCGAATGCTGTCCCCGGCACCTTGTCTGAATCATAGCTTGGAATGACATCGCTCAGGACCAGCATAAAGGGCTTGGCGCAGTAGCTGAACCCGGTGGTGGCATTATAGGGATCCTTCCATGTTGCTTTTGGAAGACCCAGGGTGCTGTCATCAGTTGTGCCGGAATAATCAAAACTAGATGTCGCCGCAGCCTTTCCGGCAAAGTACCTCAGCGCTTCATACATCATCTCCCCTATGGGATTGCCCCACATCCGGCATTCCCCTTCATTTAAAGGTCGGGTGCTAATCCATCCGCAGTTTTGATTATAGGAATAGTCCCCGTAGTTATACCCGACGATCCGCAGTTTATTAATAGTACTTATGATTCCGTTCACCGACGTGAACGAGCCGGTATTGGAATCTATCTCATCCTTAATTGAACCGATATTCTTTCGCAGTACCCCGCCTGATTCATTCTTTGCATAGGAGCCGGTTATAAGGCCGAAATACATGCGGTCTGATTCACCGTAGCGCTGCAGCAGCCCGGTTGGCTTATACACGCCGGAGGGATATTTTTTGCAGTTGGACTCGGGCATGGAGGCAACGCCCACCTTTACCCGCACCACATAGTCGGTCATGGCGGAAGCGGGGATGGTTTTCTGCCAGTAGAGATAGTAGTTGTCATCGCCCGTACATTCCTGATGACGGAAGGTAATATTGTGAGTACCTGCCGTAAGGGCAATGCTTCCGCTGTGGGTTTGGCATGAGCATTTCCCGTGACCGCCATACCACCCGGCAACTACTGTTCCGTCAATAATCAGTTCCAACGCATCGTCACCATCAATGGCAAAGCTCCAGGTCCCGGTTGAGGGCATAACAATCTGCCCCTGGAAAATCGTCAGGTAATAGTCCTGCTGTGAACTGAACGGGTTCCCGGTTCCGTTTATATAGCCGACCGAGCCGGTGCCAAATCGCTTTGTAACCGTGCCGTAATTATTAATAAGCGTTTCAAAATCCGCATGATTGGCCGGAAAAGATGTATAGCCGGTCGTATTATACGTGGCCCTGGTCAGGTTTTGATACGCGCTCTGCGGCACTATCTCCCAGCTTGTGGTACCCGCGTGGGCGCAATTAGGGCCTGAACTGCCATCGAGGCATTTGGTCCCGGCATTCGGCCGCTCGATGGAGACCCACTCCCAGATCCGGTACCCGCTGTTGTCAAGCACCCGCAGCAGCGGATTGCCGTTATCACTCAGCGTCGTGCTGGCAAACAGATGCCGCGTGCCGGAAGAGGGAAGCTGCAGCGGCGTATACTCCCTGATATCAAATCCGTCACGGGCAATGCTTTCATATTCTTTTCCCCAGGAATGGGCATCCTGGGGGATGTAGACCCGCTGCAGGACCGTTTCAGTAGCCGTATCCGTTGAGCGGTAGCCGCCGTAGAGCACCTTGCGCAGGCAGTCCATGCGCGACATGGTCAGGTAATTGAGAAAATCGCCGCTCCAGTGTCCCGAACATTTTTTATTGCTGGTAGTTGCCACCGGCTCGAAACGGCTGTTAGCACTGCTATAGTCATAGCACTTATAGGAGTCAAAGTAGCCATAGTAGTCAATGGCGGGGTTGTACCCTATATCAAGAACGCCGTCGTCGTTCAGGTCCGAGGCGTCATTGTATGCCTCAGTATAGAGCTTGTGGTCACGCTCCATCACCAGCATCACCAGCGGTGGAACTTCGCCCGCGAGAAACAGCGGGGCTGGCTGTACCGGCGGAGTGTTGGCACAGATGCCCTCCTGATGTACCCCGGTTAACAAGAAGCCAGCCAGCAATAGAGATAATACTGTTTCTTTTTTCATCATTAAACCTCTCTGCTGCGTGCTGATTTTGCGGCTATGGTACATTAGCGCGGCACAAATGCATAGCCGACAATAATCTCTGAAAACGGGGTCGAAGGGTTTATCCCTCCGCCATCTAATCTGAGAAGTCTTGAAAATCTATTCTGCTTGGGATCCCATGCCGGCAGGGTTCCAAGACAATCCATATTATAAATAACTTTATGCATGCTCACACCCATGCCCTCGCTTCCCGAGGCAAACTCCACGCCCCCTCCGGCAATATACTTTACCCCTATTTTATCCACATCTACATCAATGTTGAAGCGGTCTTTGACTCGAATCTCTATGTCAGCTGACTGCTCAACGCTGTCATGCTGTTTATCTTTATTCCAGACGCCGGACCCGGCAGGATAATCCTCTCTGCCTTCTAACAGAAAGTTACCATCTTTAATAGTTATGGTGCTGTTTGCGCCCAGGCGTGCCATAATCTCATTGTTTTCCCAGGTACCGTATCCTTCTTTATTCCGAATAGCCTCAGCAGCAACCACGTAGCCGGCCTCTGCCTGGTAAATGGTTTCCTTGTGTACCCTTTCATTGCCTGCAATATCAATCTCAGTGGTACTGGTTATCATAGCGGCAACACCGATTATGCTGCATAAGACCAGCATGAACATGGCAAGCACCAGTATAAAGCCTTCTTCACCACACAGGAGCTTAGGGTTGTGCTTCATTAATTAATATCCTCACAATACGTGGTTTCCATTCTTATTTACATGCTGGGCGAGACCAGAAATACCAGCGAAACCGGCCGCCCGCCTTCCATGGCCTCTACCCTGATGGTGGTTGTATTTTCCAATGGTGAGTTTGCAGCTATATACCAGGTCATGCTATAGTTTTTGACCGGAAGTTTAGGCAACTGAGAGTCATCGAAGCGCTCAGCGTTTGGCGGTCTCAGCCCCCATGCCAGGTCCCTGGATTTTTATCAAGGGCGGCAAGTTTTTCATATCCGCTATAATTATCTGCGCCAATTTTATAATTCTGTTTGCTGAAATTTATAAGCCATTCCATCCACTCTTCTGCTACAGAGGTCTTCTCGGTTAATACACCGGCAAAATAATTACTTTGGATTGCTCTGGTCTGCATCCCAGCAACGCCCAGAAGACCGACTGCCAGAACTACAATGGCAATCATAACCTCTAGGATGGTGAATCCTGATTCTTGTAACTTGTTCATGGTAACACTCCTAACCGGTGAGCACGTATCCAGTCTTGCTCTGTTTTTTATTTCAAGCCCAGATTTCTGCATTGAACATTGGTTATCAGCAGCTTGCGCCGGAGCCCATCATTAAAGGGGCCCCACACGGTCTTGCCTTCCCCGGTTTCATGTTTAGGGTTTGAAGCAGGGAAATACGGTATGGTATCTCTATGACCTTTTATCTGATATTGAGTGCGCACCAGCAATGACACATCAACCGAACGAACATCTGCGGGATTTGCGGGGTCCGTTGCAGTGGTACCATCTGCAAGGTGGTAAAAAAACTCCAGCGCTTCAACATTTTCAGCTAACGGTTGCAAGCCGCCGGCGCCATCCGCTC
>JAPLIX010000479.1 GCA_026388865.1 Pseudomonadota bacterium
ACACGATTTCAGCAGGCAGCGGGTGCACTTTAGCCAGGCCGGTGAGCACCGAGATGTCCGTTGAATAGCCGGTCTTGGTCTTTTTAGCACCGGGGAGTTTCAACTTTTCAAACAGTATCTTCCCCATCTGTTGCGGGGAATTGATATTAAACTCCTCTTCCGCAAGCTGATAGATTTTATCGGTTGTTGACGCAAGGGTTACTGCATACTCTTCGGACAGCTGTTTGAGCAACGCCACGTCAATTCTTACGCCGGCCATCTCCATGTCTGCCAGCACCTCCAGGAGCGGCAGCTCCACTCGGGTATAGAGCTCATCAAAGCCGTCTTCCCGCAGCTTTGGCAGCAGCATCTTTGATACAATAAAGGTGATGTCTGAGTCCTCACAGGCATAGCCCTTAGCAGCCTCCAGGGGAACCAGATCAAAGGTTATGGCATTTTTCCCGCTGCCGGTTACCTCTTTAAACGTGGTCGTGCGGTAGTCAAGGTAATCCATGGCAATGTCATCAAGATTGTGGTTGTGCTTGGAGGGGTTAAGCAGATAGGAAGCGATCATGGTGTCGCAGTAGATGCCGCGCAGGGTTATCCCGCAGCGCTTGAATATAATATATTCATACTTTATGTTCTGCCCTATCTTCTTCAGGCTCGCGTCTTCGAGCAGGGGCTTGAGCTCTGTTAATAATTCCTCCCGTTCAACCTGGCGCTCCACATTTTTGTGGGCAACCGGGATATAAAAGGCCTCATGCTCCTGAAAGGCAAAGGAGATGCCCACCATTTCAGCGCGCATGGGATCTTCTGATGTTGTCTCAAGATCAAGGGCAAAGCTGCCCTGCTCCCGCAGGCGGGAAAAGAGCTGCCGCACTTCCTCCATGGTGGTTAGGAGATGATAGGTTTTTCCCGCAGCCTGCTCCCGGGGGAGGTTTTTAAGAAGCCGGGTGAACTCAAGGCGCTTGTAAAGCCCGCGCAGCGCTTCAGTGTCAGGTGAGCCGCTATGCAGCTCGGTCCAGCGGCGCTCAAGAGGAACGCCGGTGTCAATCGTCACCAGCTGGCGGCTCAAGAACGCCTGCTCTTTATGGGTGAGCAGGGTTTCGCGCACTTTCTTTTTCGTGACGTTATCCAGATTCCGGTAAAGATTTTCAATGCTGCCGAACTGCTGTATCAGTTCAATGGCAGTCTTGTCGCCGACGCCGGGAACTCCCGGCACATTATCCACGCTGTCTCCCATTAGGCCGAACACTTCTATTGCCTTATCAGGCGTGACGCCGATCTTTTTTTTAACCGCCTCCTCATCAACGAGCACGTCCTTCATGGTATCAAACAGGGTGATATGCTGCGTGACCAGCTGATACAGGTCCTTGTCCCCGGTAATAATGGTCACGGCTGCCCCGTCCGCTTCAGCCTGCCGTGCCAGGGTGCCGATAATATCATCAGCCTCATAGCCCGCCTTCTCAATCACCGGAATATTAAAAGCCGCGATAACTTCCTTGATAAGAGGAATTTGCGCTGCCAGGCTGTCGGGCATTTTCGGCCGGTTGGCCTTGTAGCTATGATAAACCTCGTGCCTGAAGGTGGGGCCCGGCGCATCCAGCACCATAGCCATGAGAGAAGGCTTATAATCATTTATAAGCCGTTGCAGCATCGTGGTGAATCCATAGACCGCGTTGGTTGGTATGCCGTCAGAGGTTGAAAGCTGGGGCAGGGCGAAAAACGCCCGGTAGATGTAGGAGCTGCCGTCAACGAGAATGAGCTTGTTATTTTTAGTCATGGTTTGGGAAAGTTTTTATGATTACCGGTGATGACAGTAGTATCACAAGTACGGTTGCGAGGTCAAATGAACAGAAAAAGCGGTAGTGGGTCAGTTTGAAATAATCAGCCCTTGACTATGCTTGAGCGGTTATGCTATCATTTTGGCATGACCGAAGATAAAAAGAAAAAAGATATTAATGAACTGGCATTTTCGATAGTTTCTACTGCTACTGGAGAAACTAAGCCAGAAGAACCAATATCCATAAAGAATCCCGCCGCAGTTTCCCTTGGTCGCCTTGGAGGATTGAAGGGTGGCAAGGCAAGAGCCGCAATACTTAACCCTGAGAAACGAAAAGAAATAGCACGAAATGCCGCAAGAAAACGTTGGGATAAAACCAACAACAAGTAATACACACCAAGCACCGCCTCGCCACACATAAGCACTAACAAACCAACCAATAAAATTTTGCTTTTTTATTACTTGCCACTTGTATTTTTCACTTGACAGGCAAGTTGAGACATGCTAATATTTTTCTAAATGTTGGGAAAGCCCGGTGGTTAACCTCAACATGTTGTTAGTTTACACAACTATAGATAACCAATAAATCCATAAGGTGCGGATATGAGCAATATAAAGCCAACAGCTAAAAGTATAATAATTGATGCTATTGATGAACAAATAAGGCAATATGAGGAACTTATAGGGCAATTGGAGCAGGAGAAAAAACACTATATAGATTCAAATCCAATAATACCTGAAGTTAAAAAAATAAACAAAACAACAATTAGCCCCGGTCAGCAAGTCATAATGCTAAAAAGCACCTTTTTAAGGTTGGTTGAAGCATTAGCACAAATGCCTGATTTGTTTACCCGCATTCAAATAAAAGCTGGTGCTGAGCTTGACGCAAGGGTTCTGCTGGTAAGCCCGGAACATATAAACGTGCTATTACTGTAGATAGTAACAAAAAGGTTGGTGAGGATTAATAGAAAGGGGTGGTGTTATGAGAAGAGAATTACCGCCACTGTGGGACGGCGGGGTAAAAATAGTATAGGCCGGATACCACGCCTCCAAGCAACGGAATCCGGCCTATGGCCCACATTTTCTCAAATGTGTTAACATGGGGAAGTAGCTGAATGGACACAGCAGAGGTCTACTAAACCTTTGTTTAGGGGTTCGAATCCCCTCTGCCCCGTTTTATTCAATATTATCATAGCCTGCCTAAGAAGTCAAGCCCTTTCTTATCCGCTCAAGCACAAATATATTTTAATTCAAAATGAACTTTATGCTTGACAGCTTAAGCATGGCGTGCTATAAGTACAGTTATGAATACATTAAAACCAGAAAAACAAAAGCAAATAATAATGGCATTGGTTGAAGGTAACTCTATTAGGGCTACTTGTCGCATGACAGGAGCCGCTAAAAACACTGTTATCAAACTGCTAAGGGAAGTTGGTAAAACATGTGCTGAATATCAGGACAAAGCGCTTCACAACCAGAATGTTCCTAAAGATAAAAAGGGTAAATTTGGTTATGGTGATGTGTGGACGTTTACCTCTATTTGTGCAGATACTAAATTGGTTCCTGCTTGGTATGTAGGAAGTCGTAACTTGATGGACGCAACAGCCTTTATGAAGGATTTAGCGGGAAGGCTTGCAAGCAGGGTTCAGTTAACCACAGACGGCCACAGAATGTATATAGATGCCGTTGAAGATGCTTTTGGTGGCAATATAGACTTTAGTCAGCTTGTTAAGATATATGAAGCTACAGGGGAAAACGAAAAGCGCTATAGTCCAGCAAAATGTACCGGAATTAAAAAATATGACATTTCTGGTTTTCCAGTTCCAAGCGAAGTATCAACAAGCTATGTTGAGCGGCAGAACCTAACCATGCGTATGAGCATGAGGCGCTTTACAAGGCTAACCAATGCTTTTTCTAAGAAGGTGGAAAACTTGGCGTGTGCAGTAGCGTTACACTTTATGTATTATAACTTTTGCCGGATACATCAGACATTAAGGGTAACGCCAGCCATGGAAGCGAAGGTTACAGGTCACGTATGGGGGGTTGAGGAAATTATTAAATTAAGTGGATAAAATAAATTAATTGAAAAATTTCAATATTAAAGCAATAACGATGGGAATTATAAACAAAGTAAGCAGTGTTCCTATTACCCATGAGGCACCCTTTAGCCAAGTAAGGGTTTTATCTACAGACGCAAGTTGGTTTGTATATCCAGAAATAGCTTTACTTAATGAATCTTCACCCCTTTCTCTTGCTGTTACCTCGGCAGAAAGTCCGGCAAGTAAATTACCTATTTGATTATTATGATTATCAAGCACATCTTCAAATTTTTTATACCATGCGTTTTGTGAATCTAATTCTCGACGAATAAAATCAATTTGACCCTGCATTTTCTGGAGGTTTTCTAAAATAGAAGCCATAGCTAATGGCCGGTATTTTTGCATTACTTCAATAAGCTCATCAGGAAAGTCATCAAGGGCAATTTCTGGTTTTAAGAATTTGCAACATTCATCATCTTCAAGCACATAAAAAGTTGCTGCAATAACTTTCTTGCCGGGGATAATGGGAAATCGCGTCGATGATAAATTAAAAAGACCAATTAATAATCGACCTTGATATAAGGGGTCAACACAGAAACCACCTATAGCAAGAATCCCTGCGTGGCTAAGTTTGCGCTTGGGGCTAAGTTCCGCAACCATATTATTAGGCAAATCAAGGCGTTCTTCGGTTAAAATAAAAACCATTTCTCCTGGGTCAATAAACAAATCCCGTTTTTCTGTTTCATTTAAATTATTAACGTCTATTGGCCGTTGATAAATTGCCTTAAGTATTTTTGAGCTTACACGAAAATCATATTTAACCCCTTCAGCGCAACTAATGTCTCCACCCTTAATGAACGTTTGTTCTTGAACCGCCTTTACAAGTTTTTCCCCTGCAATTATATTGGCCATTTTATTACCCCCCGATAAATATTTGTTGCAATGGATTGCTTTCAATCCTAAATAGACCGTCTGTTTATTAATGGCAAGATAATTTTTCATAAAATTCATTCATGACTGGTATTTTATATTGTTTTTAAAACTTATTATAACTGTTGTTTTTGTCAAATACGGTCACAAACTATGACTTTTTTTGCTACCAAGGATTTCTGCGTAACCATAATATATTTTATTAAAATAGATATTTTATTTCAAACTGACCCACTACCGAAAAAGCTCTGCCGCGGGCAGCCGCTGCTTTCAAGACGGTAAGGATGACCGGTGACAGCTGCACATTGCTTATTCTTTTGAATTTCCCGGGCAGAACAGGTAGAATATACTACGTATACATTGCAACCTGAGGGCATGACGTGCTGAAGACCGTTGCTGTCTGCATTACGTTTACACTGGTGTTCGCACTATCGCTGTTTGCCGGCGTGAAACAGCAGACAGCTTATTTTAGTTTCGCCTTTCAGGAAGGAGATGCCCGGGCGGCAGCCACGCTCCTGAAGCAAGCGGACACCATCGCACAGGACCTTATTGATGAATTCGGCCTTTCCCTCCAGAAACCCGTTGAGGTCATCATCGCCCCGACCGCAGAAGCATTCCACCGCATGCAGCCGGCAGGAGCGCGTGTTCCCGCATGGGCCATCGGGGTTGCCTATCCAGCAGATAACCTCATCATGCTTCTCTCCCCCCGGGTCCGCCAGCGAGGGCGCATCGACCTGATAAAAACCTTTCAGCACGAGCTTATCCATATTGCCCTCGGCCAGGCATTTAGGGGCCGGGAGCATGTGCCGCGCTGGCTTGACGAGGGGCTGGCCATGATTGCAGGGCAGGAGTGGAGCGTTGCGCGGCTCTCCACCATTACTTTTGCCGTGCTGGGAAGAAAACTGATTCCCATGGAGAAGATAACAGAATCTTTCCCCTGGGATCCCGGGCAGGCAGAGCTGGCTTATTGTGAAAGCTTCTACTTCATCTCCTTTTTAAAGGGCCGGTTTGGAAACGATGCATTCAGAAAATTTATGGGGGCATACATAACCCATAAAAATTTTAAAGAGGCGCTACAGGATGCGTACCTGGTGCGCTGGGAGGATATGGAGGAACTCTGGCTTTCCTATCTAAATGTCCGCTTCAGCTGGATTCCGCTCATCACCAGCTCTACAACTCTGTGGTTTCTGGCAACGCTGATTTTTCTTCTTGGCTATTTGAGAAAAAAAAGAATGAATCGCTTGAAGCTTGCGGAGTGGAAAAAAGAGGAAGAGTTTTTATATCCGCCGGATGAGAAGCAGTATCATTAAAATGGTACCCGCAATGACAGGCTAAGATTGCCATTGCGGGCACCGCGTTATTAATCTCATTAGATTGTGGTAATTATCTCTTGCCCTGGTTCCCAACCAAAGAAAATAATTTCCTGTCTGAAAAATCCTTTTTCAGTTTTATAAGTTCTTCATGCAGGGCAGGTGTTGTCCGGGTATTTATTGAGTTTAAAACAGATTCTATAGTATACTTTACAAATACTGTTTTTTTAGGTAAAAACTTTCTGGTTCTTAATGGATATATATACTACGCAAGGAGAAGCATATGGCAATATCACAAAAAATTCAACAGTTCATGGAAAATGCATCCTGGATACGTAAAATGTTTGAGGAGGGGGCAGCTCTCAGAAAAGAGTTCGGCGAAAAAAATGTATTTGATTTGAGTCTCGGCAATCCCAACCTCGAGCCGCCGGAGAAATTTTTTGAAGTCTTTGCGGCCCTTGCCACTCAGAGAATGCCCGGCAGGCATGGCTATATGTCAAATGCCGGGTATCATGAAACCCGTGACGCGGTTGCGGAATATCTTTCAGAAGAGCATGGGAAGGAAATTTTCGGCAGGCATATCATCATGACCTGCGGCGCCGGCGGAGCGCTTAATGTGGTTCTGAAAACCCTGCTCGACCCGGGTGATGAAGTGGTTATCTCCCGGCCGTATTTTGTTGAATATAATTTCTATATAGATAACTATCAGGGTGTATCCCGGCCGGTAAAAACAAAGGAAGACTTTTCCCTGGATCTTTATGAAATAGAGGCCGCCCTCTCCCCGAAAACCAGGGCAGTGCTCATTAACTCTCCCAACAATCCCACCGGCAGGGTCTATAATAAAGAATCTATAACCGGGCTGGCCCGGCTCCTGGAAAATAAATCGCGGGAATTCGGCAAAGAGATCTATCTCATCTCAGATGAGCCCTATAATAAAATAGTCTATGACGGGGTAACTGTTCCCAGCATCCTTGCTGCCTATCGCAACAGCGTCCTGATAACTTCCTACTCCAAGGACCTGTCCATTCCCGGTGAGCGTCTGGGATTTATTGCCGTGAACCCTGACGCAGCGCCTCTGGAGCAGCTCATAAACGGCATGATTTTCTGCAACAGAACGCTCGGGTTTGTCAATGCCCCGGCATTTGCACAGCGGGTTGTGCAGCAGCTGCAGGGCATGGCAGTAGATGTAGCTATCTATCAGCGCAAGCGGGACCTGCTGTGCACTGCGCTGCAGAAAATGGGGTACCGGCTCATTAAACCTGAAGGAGCGTTCTACCTGTTCCCCCAGACGCCCATTAATGATATCGAGTTTGTCCGGGAGCTGCAGCAGGAACGAATTCTCACCGTACCCGGCAACGGCTTTGGCAGTCCGGGGTTTTTCAGGATTGCCTACTGTGTAGAAGACTGGGTTATTGAGGGCGCGCTGGCGGGATTTAAGAAGCTGGCAGACAAGTATTTCAAATAGCTACCGTGGGCAGGGTGAGTATACCAACGACGTAAAAGCTCCGCTCCCAAACAAATATATTTTTTTTAGCTGAAAGCGCGCAGCTGCGTGTGCAAGTGTGCTGTTTAAAATAATACTTGACATCTTTTTACTAAATAATGTAAATACTATACATATTAATTGTCAGCCGAAATCTGCACGCGCGGATGCGGGGAATCCAATAATCGGGGCGAAGCCTTCAAACAGAAGGCAGGGCACCTCCAAGCCCAAGCCCGTCAGCTAACCTCGTAGGCTCTTGGAGGCAATTAGGGAGAAACACTTCTACATAATTATACCACGTTTACCTCTCCTTTTTGCCCCAATATAACAATTACGCTGCTTTAAGTATCAGGCACTGCTCAGATCGCTGCACACACGGGAAGGGAAAAGCTGTACCTAAACGGTGAAACCTTGTTCCGGCATGACTCTGCAGGTGAGATGCTTGACTAAAACCGGTTAACCTGAAAACTATTTCCGTTTCGCCAACAGCTCGAACAGACGCGGTGCCTGAAACCACACGCGTACCATTATTAATTTTGTCAGCAAAGGAGGATAGCCCATGGAGACAAAATCTCGCCTCTGGCTATTCCTGTTAACCATGTTCTTTGTTCTATATGGTTGCCAGACTATCACGCAAAATTTCCCCACAATCCTGACCGCACCCTTCACCTCGAGGGTGTCGCAGGAGGAAGAAGCTTTGGATCCCGCAGCATTTTCGTTTACTGATGATTTCTTTTTAGCTGCGGATTATCTGCCGGAGCGGGGGCTCTGCCGTATTCCGCCCGAAGACCTGATTCCCGAAATGCTGGTGCAGCTCAACAAAGAACAGGCGGACCGGGCCCCGCATTCGTTTGTACTCGTGCGCAACCGGCAGGTAGATCATTATCTTGCCCTGTATCAGGGGAGAGATCGGGAGCATTTCAAGGCATCACTGGAAAAATCGGCTGCGTATCTGCCGTATATAACCGCGGTGTTTGAGCGGGAGCACATCCCAACGGAGCTTGCGTATCTGGCTCTGCTGGAGAGCAATTTCAATGTAACGGCCTATTCGAAAAATCATGCATCTGGCATGTGGCAATTTGTGCGCGGCACTGCTCAGCACTGCGGGCTGCGCATTGACCGGTGGGTGGATGAGCGGTTGGATTTTGAAAAATCAACCCGGGCAGCAGCATGTTATTTAAAACAGCTCTATGCAGCGTTCGGTTCATGGCATCTGGCAGTTGCCGCATATAATGCCGGAGAGTTACCCATTAGAAAGGCTATTTGTAAAAATAACAGTACCGAGTTCTGGGACATTACCAAACGCTCAAATCTCAAGTGCGAAACGATTAACTTTGTACCGCAGCTGATTGCCATAGCGACTATTGCCAAAAATCCTGCTGCTTATGGCTTCACTGATCTTCACTATCAGCGGCCCGTCCGCTACGATACGGTTACCATTGACCAGGCAACCGATCTGAAACGCGCTGCACAGTTTAGCGGATGCTCCGTGAGCGACATGAAGCAGCTCAACCCTGCTATCAGGAAAAACATAACGCCGCCCAATTACCCTGATTTCGCACTACATATTCCGCAGGGTACACGGGAGCGCTTTTTTACCGCATCTGCCGGATTGTATGCTGCACCGCAGACTGCTGCTGTTATTGACGGAGAATCAGCTCGCAGTCCCCGCCTTCAGGAAGTTGCGTACACCCAGGAAGAAACGGATCAGCACGACACTGTTTATCTCGTGAAGCCTGGTGACACGCTCTGGAGTATCGCTCGAACCCATCATATCAAGCCGGAGCAGATTAAACGCTGGAACAAATTGAAGGGCACGGTGTTACACCCCGGCACTGAGTTACGGCTTATACTCTCTCAAGAAAAAATGATCTGAAAAAATATTTTTATTTTTTTTCATTTTATTGAAAAAAAAACTTGACATACTATATATTGGAGTATAAGTATATTTTCAACACTAGATAGGCTACTTAAAGAAAATTTCATTTCTGCAAGTAGCGAAGGTACCCACTAACCACCAAACTCTTAGGGGGGTAACACCATGGCAACAGCCAAGAAAAAAGCAGCACCCAAAAAGGCGGCCGCAAAGAAGAAACCAGCAGCCAAAAAGGGAAAAAGGTAACACCTGAGCAGTATTTTTGAAAAATGGAGAGACGTGCACCGCATGCCTCTCCATTTTTTTTAACACTCTACCCCGCCACTCTTTCATGCCGCGGGCATTTTTTCTGTTTTCGCCTCCCTTGTTTTCAGTTATAATTAAATTATAAAAAGGGACATCGACGCACGCAACCGTCGATAGTATAAGATCTTATGATGACAGCAAAAGACCCCCACAATTACCTCAAAAAGGAATTTGCAAAAATAAAGGATTCCTTCCTCGGCTCCCTTATAAACACGGCGCAGTACGGGTTCGCCCTCATTACCCCTGATTTTATCGTGCTCGATGTAAATAAAAAATTTCTGGAATGGTTCCCCGAGGCCAGGGCAGAAGACGGTGCGCTCTGCTACACCTTTTTTTATGCGCCTGCCGGCGCAGCCTCTGGTTCACAGAACCCGCGTTTTTTTAACATAACCTGCACTCCGGTCATTGACCGCCAGGGGAACATACAGGGGATTATGGAGCTTGCTGAACCGGTCTCGGAAAAGGCCGGCACTGAAAACAAATTAAAAGATCTCCAGCAACAGTATTATCAGTTCATAGACAATGCCAATGATGCCATTATCTCATGCAGCAATGACGGCAATATACTGCTCTTCAATAAAAAAGCTCAGGAACTCTTCGGCTACACGGAAGAGGATATCAGGGGGGAAAAATTCCATGTGTTAACACCGCCTGAAACGCTGCCAGGGCAACTGCAGCGTTTTCAGCAGCTCCTCTCGGGAGAGCATGCTTCAGCGTTACATAAAACAATGATTGAGGGCCGCTGCTTGAAAAGCGATGGCACAACATTTCCTTCAGAAATAACCTATTCTGTCCAGAAGAACGGATCCGGCAGCATCATTATGGCAATTATCCGGGATATTTCTGAGAGAAAAGCAGCTGCAGAGCAGCTGCAGAAGTATGCACAGCAACTGGAGCAGGAGGTTACGAACCGGACCCGCGATCTTAATTACTCACAGGAACGGCTGCATCTTTTTTTAGAAACAGCAAGTGATGCCATAATTTCAACGGACCGGGACGGCACTATAATTTATGTTAATAAAACCGCCGAGGAAGTTTTCGATTATCAGCGGGGGGAGATCCTGGGGAAAAATATCGCACTGCTCACTCCCCGGGAAATCTGGCAGGTCGCCCAGACCAGCGTTCACATGCATGATGGGCACGTGACCAATCCTATGGGTAAAACGCTGGAATCCTGGGGCATTAAAAAAGACCGGACAACCTTTCCCATTGAATTCAGCATTTCAGTATTTGAGCGGGACAGCGAAACATATTTTACTTCCATTATCCGGGATATCTCGAAGAGAAAAAAACTGGAGCAAAAGCTCCAGGAAAAGTTGCCGAGCTCTCCATTTTAAACGAGATCGGAGAAGCGCTGTCGAGCACCATGGAACTGGAACTGGTGCTGGACATAGTTCTGGTGGGGGCAACGTCGCATCACGGTCTCGGGTTTAACCGGGCATTTTTGTTCCTGATCAATGATGCTGGCTCGTACCTTGAAGGTAAAGTTGCCGTCGGCCCGGCACATGCTGAAGAAGCGCACCGGGTGTGGAGTGAAATCCTGGGCAGACAGATGACCTTAAAAGAGATGCTCTACTCCTATACCCGGCAGCAGGAAAACGTCGACTCCTATGTCAATGAACTAGTGCGGCAGATTAGAATCCCGCTTCAGGGCAGCGAGAATATCCTTACCAACGTAGTGACTGCCTGCAAGCCGTTCAACATCGTAGATGCTGCAGCACATCCATTAGTCCCCCGGGAACTGATAGAAACGCTGCACTGCAATGCCTTTGCTGTGGTTCCCCTGGTCTCCCGGGAAAAGGTGCTGGGGGTCCTTTGGGCTGATAACGCTATCACCCAGAAGCCCATTGAGGACCGTGACGTAGAGCGGCTGCGCATCTTTTCCAACAATGCCAGCCTGGCCATAGAAAATTCCAACCTGTACCAGAATATTCAGGAGAAAGTAGTTGAGCTGAACCGTGCCTACCAGGAGCTTCAGGAAAATAAAGACCGTCTCATCCGGACTGAAAAGCTCGCAGCCGTGGGGGAAATGTCTGCCATGGTTGCGCATGCCATCAGAAACCCGCTCACTGCTATTGGTGGTTTTGCACGGCGGCTGTTTAAAAATGAATATACCAACAGCGCAATAAACAAGTATCTGAAGATAATTATTGAAGAGATTGACCGGCTGGAAGTGCTCCTGAACGAGATCCTTGACTTTGCGCGTCCCCGTGAGCCCAATCTGCGCACAGTCTGTATCAATGAACTGCTGGAGAATACCCTTGAAATGCTCGCGGAAGAGTTCACCTCCCGCGCGATCACGGTGCTGACACAGTTAGCGCCGGACCTGCCCCCGGTCACCGTGGACAGCGATCAGTTCAAAGAAGTATTTCTCAATATGCTGCGCAATGCAATTGATGCCATGCCGGCCGGGGGCACCCTGACCGCCGGCACGCTGGTGGAGGATCACTGGGTGAAGATTACCTTTGCGGACACGGGGGTCGGCATCTCGGAGAGCGATGCGGAAAAGATTTTTCATCCGTTTTTTACCCGCAAGTCACAGGGGTCAGGCCTGGGCCTCGCGATGAGCAATCAGATTGTTGCCTTCCACTGCGGTCATATTACTCTGCGGAAGGGCGAGGCTAGCGGAGCAACATTTGATATCTACCTGCCATTACCGTGAAAAACCTCCCGAACGTTTACCGTCCTGCGCATTACAGGTTGAGTTTGGTGATGCTTTCCTTTACTTCACGGGCTGACTTTTCAACTGCCGCCTTTTCCTCTGCGGTTAAAGCCGCTTCGATGATTTTTTCCGCGCCGTCAGCTCCCAGGATAACCGGCACACCAAAAAATAAATCATGCAATCCGTATTCACCCTGAAGATATACGGCACAGGGCAAAATGCGCCGCTTGTCTTTAAGAATGGCCTCTGCCATTTGTACCGCGGAAGCAGCCGGGGAATAGAAGGCGCTCCCGGTTTTAAGCAGGTTGACTATTTCCCCGCCGGCCTTGCGCGTTCTTTCCACGATGGCCTGAATTCTATCTTCGGCAATAAGCTGTGAGATAGGAATGCCGGCAACGGTCGAGTAGCGGATGAGCGGCACCATCTCATCGCCGTGCCCTCCCAGGACAAACGCCTGCACCTCTTCCACGGAAATATTAAGCTCCATGGCAATAAAGGTTTTAAACCGGGCGCTGTCAAGCACGCCGGCCATACCCATAACCCGGTTCCGGGAGAAGCCGCTCACTTTGTACGCAAGATACGCCATGGTGTCCAGCGGATTGCTGACCACAATAATAAAGCACCGGGGAGAGCAGGAAACAATCTGCCGGGTTACGGCTTCCACAATTTCCCGGTTTTTCTGCACCAGGTCCTCGCGGCTCATGCCGGGCCTTCTCGGCAGCCCGGCAGTTATGATAACCACATCAGAGTCTTTGGTATCCTCATAGTTGTTGGTACCGGTGATAGTTACATCGAAATTCTCAACCGGGCGGGCCTCCATCAGGTCCAGGGCTTTGCCCTGCGGGATGCCCTCTACAATATCCAGCAGCACAATATCTCCCAGCTCCCGTTCCGCAGCCCAATGTGCTGCGGTTGCTCCAACATTGCCGGCACCAACGATGGTAATTTTTTTGCGCATAGTCCCCTCCCTGTTTTGCATGGTTTTTGTTTATCTGGTTTGCCCCTTATTTGGGCATAATCACTTTCAGATGTAATTCCTGAAGCTGCTTCGGGTCAACCGGCGACGGCGCGCCGGACATCAGGCACGATGCGCGTTGGGTCTTGGGAAACGCTATTACATCACGGATGGAATCAACTCCGGTTATGAGCATCACCATCCGGTCAAGCCCCAGGGCAATACCGCCATGGGGAGGCGCCCCAAAGCGCAGCGCATCCAGCAGGAAGCCGAATTTGAGTGCAGCATCCTCTTCGCTGATTCCCAGCGTGTTAAACATCTGAGACTGAATCTCCTGGCGGTGAATACGAATGCTGCCGCCGCCGACTTCGCTCCCGTTGAGCACCAGGTCATAGGCACGGGCACGGGCTTTCCCGGGATCTGACTCAAGAAGAGGTATATCCTCTTCCACTGGTGAAGTAAACGGGTGATGGACGGCAACAAAGCGTTTCTCCTCGGGAGAATATTCCAGCAGGGGGAACTGGGTTACCCAGGTAAAGGCAAAGCGCTCGGCGGGCTCAAGGCCAAGCTTCTTGATGAGCTGCAGCCTGAGGTTGCCCAGCGCGGTACAGACAACCTGAAAGGATGCATCCGCAACCAGCAACAGCAGGTCCCCGGCTTGCGCATGCATAATCCCGGCAATCGCGTTCTTTTCGCGCTCATCAAGAAATTTGGCGACCGGCGACTGCCACCCTTCCAAGGTTATGCGTATCCAGACAAGCCCCTGCGCGCCGTAAATTTTTGTCACTTCTACAAACCCGTCCAGCTCGGCACGCGAAAACCGGGAACCGTCTTTCACGGTGATTCCCTTGACCACGCCGCCCTTTTCTATGGCATTGGCAAATACCTTGAACTGGGAGCTCTTAAGCGCTTCGGTAACATCGCTCAGTTCCAGCCCAAAGCGGGTATCAGGCTTGTCAACGCCGTAGCGATTCATGGCATCATGATAGCTCAGCCGGGGGAAGGGTATTTTTATCTCCAGAGAAAGAATTTCACCGAACAGCCGCTGCATCAGCTCTTCTAAAATTCCATAGATATCCTCTTCCCGGATAAACGAAAGCTCCATATCAACCTGGGTGAACTCCGGCTGCCGGTCAGCGCGCAGGTCCTCATCCCGGAAGCACTTCACGATCTGGAAATACCGGTCAAACCCGGCAACCATCAGTATCTGTTTGAACAGCTGCGGCGACTGGGGAAGCGCGTAGAAGTTCCCGGCTTCAATGCGGCTCGGCACCAGGTAGTCGCGCGCACCTTCAGGTGTGCTCTTAGTAAGGAAGGGCGTCTCAACCTCCAGGAACCCCTGGCCGCTCAGATAATTTCTGATAATCTGGCAGATGCGGTGGCGCAGAATAAATATATTCTGCAGCGACGGCCGGCGCAGGTCCAGGAAGCGATACTTAAGGCGCACGTTCTCAGCCACATCCTTGCGCTCGGTGAGATCAAACGGGGGGGTTTTTGCTTCGTTCAGGATGTAAAGCTCCTGCGCATGAACCTCTATCTCGCCGGTTACCATGTCAGGATTAACGGTTCCCTCAGGGCGCGGCTGCACCGTGCCGGTTACGGCAATGACATATTCGCTTCTTAGGCTGTGGGCTTTCTCCAGTGCCTGGGCGCTCGCCTCCGGACTGAATGCTACCTGCACCAGGCCTTCCCGGTCCCGCACATCAACAAAAATAAGCCCGCCGTGGTCCCGGCGCCGGTGCACCCAGCCCATAACCGTTACGGTCTGGCCGGTGTGTTCGGACCGCAGATGTCCGCAGTAATGCGATCGTGAAATATTTACAAAAGCGTCTGCCACAATATGCTCCTTCAGTCTCTATCCGGTTGTTGAAAAAATAGTTTTCTCTCAGGCTGGTCAAAAACATCCAGATGCAAGGCGAGCGAAATCGTGAGGCATGAGACGTACTGTACGGTACGTCTCAATGATCCCGATAGCTATCGGGAATGAGCGCAATCCCGACGCATGTCGGGACAGACGGGTGTTTTTCAACAGCCTAGTAATAAAGTGTTTCAGAGTAGCCAAAATCCCGGTCCAGAATCTGCACCGTTACTTTGTCTCCCGCCTTTACCCCTTCACGGTCTGCCGGGACCATCATCAGCCCGGTGGCCTTTGCCATGGACATGAGCATGCCAGAGCCCTGCTCACCGGTCGTGGTGGCAACATAGCCGGCTGCAGTTTTTCGCACCATGCACCTGATAAAATACTGCCGTCCCTGCCGCGTTTCCACGTTCTCCTGTGCTGTTGCCTCGATCACCGGCCTGAACAGTTTCTGGTGACCGCTCATTTTGCGAATGGACGGCCGGACAAACTGCTCAAACGAAACCATCACCGAGACCGGGTTTCCCGGCAAGCCAAAGGCCGGCTTCCCGTTGATAACCCCGAAGGCCAGGGGGTTGCCGGGACGCATGGCAACCTTCCAGAACTTCATTTCAGCGCCGAGATCCTGCATGACATCTTTTACAAAATCATAGTCTCCCACCGACACCCCTCCGGAGGAAATAATCATGTCTGCGTGGAGCGCTGCGGCAAATTTTTCCCTGAGCGCCTCCCGGGTATCCCGGGCAATCCCTAAGCTCATGGGGATGGCGCCGCTGTCGAGCACCAGCGCCTGCAGGGAATAGCTGTTGCTGCTGACAATCTTTCCGGCAAAAAGTTCTTCATCAACATCAACCAGCTCATCGCCGGTGGAAATAATGGCAACCCGCGGCCGCTGATAAACGGTCACCTGTGATTTTTTTATTGAGGCCAGAACACCGATATGCGCCGGCCCAAGCAGCGTGCCGCCGGTTACAACGCTGTCGCCGGATGAAAGATCCTCGCCCGCCCGCCTGATATGCGACCCGCGGGGACACTCCTGGAAAATTTCCACCACCTGGTCATGGGCCTGCGTATCCTCCTGCATCACCACGGTGTCAGCGCCCGCTGGAACAGGTGCGCCGGTCATGATCCGGTAGGTCTCTCCGGCGCTCATGGGCTTCGATGCGCTGTAGCCTGCGGGTATATCCCCCAGAATCTTCAGCCGCGCCGGGTGTTGTGCTGATGCGCCCTGAAGGTCCTGGAAGCGCACCGCGTAGCCATCCATTGCTGAGTTGTCAAGGGGCGGTATATTAAAGGGGGCGCTGATATCTTCAGCAAGCACGCGGCCCAGGGCGGCCGTGATAGCTACCCGTTCAGTGCCTAACACCAATATTTCATTTAAAATAGTAGTGACCGCTTCAGTGACAGATATCACTGCCATAACCTCTCTTTAGCGCCTGCGTCCCTTCTGCGGCGAAAAAATCTTTTCCCAGAAGATAGCCACCGGGCAGGCAACATAAATTGAGGAATAGGTTCCTGTGATCGTACCTACCAGCATGGCAAATGCAAAGTCATGGATAACTCCTCCGCCAAACAGATACAGGACAAAAGTCGCCATGAAGACGGTCCCGACAGTGAGTATTGTGCGACTGAGGGTCTGATTGATGCTGATATTAATTATATTGCCGAATTTTTCCTTGGTCATCTTGGGCATGTTTTCCCGGATGCGGTCACAGACGATGATGGTATCATTTACCGAGTAGCCGACAATGGTCAGCAGCGCTGCAACCACCGGCAGATCAATCGGGGTATTGGTGAGCGACAGCGCCCCAAGCGTGATCAGAACGTCATGCACCAGGCCCAGCACCGCTCCCAGCCCGAACCTGAACTCAAATCTGAACCACATATAGATGAGCATGCCGACACAGGAAAGCACAACCGCCAGCAATGCCCGCTGCCTGAGATCCTTGCCAACCTTCGGCCCGACTATTTCGGTGCGGCGCATTTCAAAGCTGTCCTTGCCGAACTTCTTAACCAGCTGCTCCCGCACGGTCTCTGAAAACTGCTCCAGATCAGGAACAGTTTTTTCTATATTAATCAGGTATTCGTTTTCTCCCTCAGAACCAAAGTTTTGCACTGAACCGGCTTCTATACTGATCTCCTTGAGTGCCTGCCGTATATCTCCGGCCGTGACCTGTTTGGCAAATTTAATTTGAAATAACGTACCGCCCTGGAAGTCTATGCCATACCGGAGACCGCCCTTAACCATCATGGAAACAAGACCAATACCGATGAGCACCCATGAAAGGATCAGGGCATATTTTATCTTCCCCACAAAATCAATCTTGGTGTTAGGTTTTATCAGCTCCACTGAATCTTTCCTTTCTCTTCTATATATAATACATTTTATATGCTCAGAATCTTAATCCGCCGCTGGATCACAAAGTAATCAAAGATCACGCGGGTTACCGCAACAGCGGTAAACATGTTGGCCAGCAACCCGATGGTCAATGTTACGGCAAAACCTTTCACCGGACCGGTACCGAACTGAAAGAGAAAAATAGCAGAAATAATGGTGGTGAGGTTTGAGTCCATGATAGTAAGGAACGCGCGGGAATAGCCGGTGTCTATGCATGCCTTGAGAGTTTTCCCCGAGCGCATCTCTTCCCTGATGCGCTCATAAATAAGAACATTGGCATCGACCGCCATACCGATGGTCAGCACAATACCCGCCAGACCCGGAACCGTAAGTGACGCCCGAAAACCAGCGAGCACGGCAAGCAGAAGGACAATATTTAATATAAGGGCGAAATTCGCGATCAGGCCGGACCACCGGTAATAAACAACCATGAAAATAACAACCGCAAGACTGCCGATAAGCATCGCCCTGATTCCCTTCTGAATTGAGTCCTGTCCGAGAGAGGGGCCGACGGTGCGCTTCTCCAGAATAATAACCGGAGCCGGCAATGACCCCGCGCGCAGCACAATGGCCAGATCCCGTGCTTCCTCCCCGCTTATTAACGTATTTTTCGGTGATTTTCTCGAACATGGTGGCCCCCCGGGCATCGAACTGCAGGGACACATACGGTTCATTAAACTGGGTTTCGATGCGCACCTGGGCATCCACCAGGCGGTCTCCCGTAAGCAGGGTCTTCTTTTTAAGCAGAAAGGGGACTTTCTTCACTTCACCGGTCTCATGGTTTACTTCCCGCTGATAGGAGACTTCATCGTCCAGCGGAACAGGGCCTTTCAAAGCATCCTGAAGGTTACCATCTTCATCGACGATTTTAAATTCCAGGAGCGCTGTTTTGCCAATGAGATCAAGCGCCCGCTTGGGATCTTTTATGCCGGGAAGCTGAATGAGAATGCGGTCCTCTCCCTGCTGCTGGATGGTGGGCTCAGCCACACCGAACTGGTCAATCCTGTTTCTGATCGTCTCAATTGCCTGCTCTGTGGCTGATTTTTTTATGTGGTCTGCTTCGCGCTTGTCGATCTCCAGGATATAGATAATGCCTTCTTTGGTGTCATCAACCTTTATTTTCTTCATTGACGAGAACCGTTCATCAAGCAGCTTGCCGGCTTTGTCCCGCGCCGCCGGGTCTACGACCTGCATTTCCAGGCGGTCTTTGCTTATTTTTTTCACATGATCAAACGGTATGCGCTCATTAAAAAACAGCTCTTCAATGTCTGTGCCGTAGCGCTCGACAGTATTTTCGACCGCCTTGTCTGTTTCAACCCCGAGAATCAGGTGCATACCGCCCTGCAGGTCAAGGCCGAGAGATATTTTTTCCGAGGGCAGGTAATCTTCCCACCAGGTGGGCATTTTAACAAACGTGGGCAGAAGATACACCACCGCCACCAGATTAATTACGGCATAGAGGATTGCCCTCCATTTCATATTCTTCAGCATATTCGCTCCTTATAAAATTAATTGCGCCGGGGCTGGTCAGCTAAAAAAGCCCTGCGTTCGCCTGAGGCTATTCCTCTCCTTTTTTATAGATATCACTCATGCCGGCAATCTGGCTCCGGGAAAGCTTAATCTTCACCGATGGATTCTGGGAAATCTCCAGGGTAACTATCGTTTCGGTCAGCCCGGTTATTTTTCCGTGAATGCCGCCGGTCGTCACTACCATGTCATCTTTTTTGAGGTTGGTTAACATCTCCTTGACCTTTTTGGCCCGTTGCTGCTGGGGCCTGAGCAGGATAAAATAGAATATGGCAAGCATCAGGATAAGCGGTATAAAGGTCGAAAAACCGCCCGCCACCCCGTCGCCAGCCGTAGGAGCCATTGCATATGCTATTGATACCAGTATCACGTTTCACCTCCAGATAAGATAATTTTGAAGTTATTATTTAATACAAAAGGTAACCGGGTTTACTGCCGGTCCTCCTCTTCGTCTCCTGCGTTTTTCTGCTCCTCGTAAAAACGGCGCCGAAACTCTCCATAGGTCCCGTCCCCGATAGCCGTGCGCAGCCCGTCAAGCAGCGTGGTAAAGTAAAACAGGTTGTGCACGGTATTCAAACGGTAGGAAAGAATTTCCCTGGCCATATACAGATGCCGCAGATATGCCCGGGAATAGGTGCGGCACGTATAGCATTGGCACTGCTCATCAACGGGACGTTCATCCTCCCGAAAGCGGGCATTTTTTATCACCAGTTTTCCCCGCCGGGTAAAGAGCATCCCGTTGCGGGCATTCCTGGTCGGAAGCACGCAGTCAAACATGTCAATGCCGCGGCCCGCGCACTCAACCAGATCCGCCGGCGTCCCCACGCCCATAAGATAGCGCGGCCGGTCTTCAGGAAGCAGCGGGACCGAGTGTTCCACCACTGCTCGCATCATCTCCGTCGTCTCCCCGACGCTCAAGCCCCCCAGAGCATAACCGTCAAAGCCAATCTGCCGCAGTTCTTGGATGCTGCGCTCCCGCAACTCCCTAAACATTCCTCCCTGGACTATGCCAAACAGCGCCTGCCCGGGTCCTCGTGCCTGCTCCCGGCAGCGTGCGGCCCACGCGCTGGTGCGCTTTACTGCCGCTTCAGTGTCTGAAAATGTCGCCGGATACTGGATGCATTCATCAAAACACATAATGATGTCGGCCCCCAGCGCCCGCTGGATGTCAACAGCCCGCTCCGGCGTTAAAAAATGGGTTGAGCCATCTAGATGTGACTGAAAAGTAACGCCTTCATCAATAACTTTTCTCAAAGCACTGAGGCTGTAAATCTGAAATCCGCCGCTGTCCGTAAGAATGGGCCGGTGCCAGTTCATGAAGCAGTGCAGTCCCCCCAGGCGCTCAATTACCTCATGCCCCGGCCGCAGGTACAGATGATAGGTATTGCACAGTATGATTTCAGCGCGGATTTCCCCTGCTACTTCCTCAGGGGTGAGTGCTTTTACCGCCCCCTGAGTGCCAACGGGCATAAACACGGGGGTTTGAATGTCGCCGTGCGGGGTGGTAATCCGGCCCAGCCTCCTGAACGAGCCCTCATCCTTTTTTACAATGGTAAAGCCAAACCCCATGTCTTCATCACCCGCCGCCCTCGTTGTTACCCGGACATTGTAATGAACCGCACTCAGAACTCAGCACTTTTAAATAATCAGCATTGCATCGCCGTAACTGTAAAAACGATAGCGCTCCCTGATCGCCGCTTCATAAGCCCTGCGTATAAAAGCAGCTCCTGCCAGGGCACTCACCAGAAGCAGAAGGCTTGATTTGGGGAGATGAAAATTTGTTATGAGCCCGTCCACTGCTTTAAATGTATACCCGGGATAGATATACAGATCAGTTAAACCCTCTCCCTCCCGCATGGTCCCGTCAGGTGCAGCACTCGTTTCAAGAGTGCGGGTCGCGGTGGTACCTACGCAGATGACTCTGCGCCCCTCACTTCTTGCCTGATTTATCCGGTCTGCAGCGGCGCGCGGCAGCTGGTAGTATTCCTCATGCATTCGGTGGTCTTCAATACGTTCTTTCCGGATCGGCTGATATGTGCTCAGGCTTACGTGGAGTGTTATAAATACGACCTCTGCCCCGGCCTGCCTGATTTCTTCTAAAACCTTTTCCGTAAAATGGAGTCCGGCAGTCGGTGCGGCAACAGCCCCGCTGCGGCTGGCATAAACCGTTTGATAGCGCTCCCGGTCAAATGCCTCTGTCTCTGAAGGTTCGCTTCTGCTGATGTAGGGTGGCAGCGGGGTGCTCCCGGCGGCACTAAGAGCGTCTTCAAAGCTTCCCTGATGCTGCAACCGTATCAGCCATGTGCCGTTTTCAGTCGGGGCTAAAACTTCTCCCTGGAAATGAGAAGAAAAAAAAAGCTTTGCATGAACCGGCGGCTTTCTCCGGCTCTTAAGAAGACATTCCCATACTTGAGTTCCCCCGGCTCCGTGCTCCACAAAGCGCAGCAGCAGCAGTTCCACGCTGCCGCCGGTTTCCTTTTTTCCGTACAGCCGCGCCGGTATTACCCGCGTGTCATTCGCCACCAGCAGGTCACCCGGCTGCAGGTAGCCGGGAAGCTGGTAAAAATGTGCATGTGCTATTGTTTGCGTGCGGCGATCAAGCACCATCAGCCGGGAGCTGTCACGCTCCTTCAAGGGCTCCTGGGCAATCAGTTCACGGGGCAAAGAATAATCAAAATCTTTTAACTGCATAAATGCAAAATGTCAAATAATATATTGAAATTTAAAGGAATTATTAATAAATAGGGTACTATAGCGTAGATTTCCGGGGTGTCAAGAACTCTCTCGCCAGGACTTTCCCCAAAATTAAGGCATAGAAAACCAACAAACGGCATGACCGCAGTGAAAGGATAGGATCGAGCAGTGGAGCACGAGCGCAGGGGGGTTTTTAGCCACAACAATATTCTTAGTGGCTTGCGTCACGACCCCGGCGGCGTGCGTATCATGCACGAGGCAGGCAGATTCCAAAGGCTTCGACGCAGGGGAATGCAATGGGGTCTGGCAGGAGAGAATTCGCAAGGCACCTGCCGTTCCACGAAGATCAAGCGGTTTTGTTGTGGCTAAAAAATCCCCGTGCGCTCTAGTAATGACAGCACTATAAATTTTGGGGAAAGTCCTGCTCTCTCGCAGAGCGTATCTGTTCCGCTCGCTTAATTACCCTGGCCCGCTCTAATTAAAATTTTATTTTTTAAAGAAACATGTTAAAGTGCAAGTGCTGCCTTTGTAATCATATCCAGCGCAAGGAGATACGTCGTGCTCATAGTAATGCAAAAGGATGCCTCCCCGGAACAGATAGACCGGATCAATGAAGAAATTAAAAAACTCGGTTTAACACCGGTGGCAATACCCGGGAGCGAGCGCATAGCAATCGGCATCATCGGTAATGACGGCCCGCTCGACCCTGAGCTTTTTTTTGGCTTGGACGGGGTTAAGGACGCCATACCGGTTTCCAAACCCTATAAGCTGGTGAGCCGTGAGGTAAAGCCCGAGAATACGGTTATTCAGATAGGTGATGTAACAATCGGCGGCAGCGATTTTACCGTTATTGCCGGCCCCTGTGCAGTGGAAAGCCTTGAGCAATGCCTGATCATTGCCCGCGCGGTAAAAAAGGCCGGGGCCCGGCTCTTTCGCGGCGGCGCCTTTAAACCCCGAACATCTCCCTACAGTTTTCAGGGGCTGGAAGATAAAGGGCTCGATGTTCTGGATCAGGTTCGTAAAGAGACCGGTCTCCTGATTGTCACCGAAGCCATTGACCATGATGTGCTTGCCGTTGTTGAAAAGGTGGCAGATGTCATTCAAATCGGTGCCCGCAACATGCAGAATTTTTCTCTGCTGAAGCGCGCCGGCAAAAGCTCAAAGCCGATACTGCTCAAGCGCGGCATGTCTGCCACCATCGAAGAGCTGCTCATGGCAGCAGAATACATCATGGCAGAGGGAAACCACCAGATCATCCTGTGCGAGCGCGGGGTAAGAACCTTTGCCGATCATTCGCGCAACACCCTGGACTTGAGCGCGATCCCTGCAGTAAAAATACTGAGCCACCTGCCTATCATTGTTGACCCCAGCCATGCCGCCGGCAAGCGTGACCAGGTTATTCCCCTGTCCCGCGGGGCAGTTGCGGTCGGCGCGCACGGGCTGATAGTGGAAGTCCATCATGACCCGAAACACGCGCTTTCTGACGGTCCCCAGTCGCTCTACCCGGAACAGTTTGAAGAGCTCATGCGCTCCATTAAAATGCTTTCTTCTCTGGCACGCTAAAGATGCTATGAAAAAGAGTTTACTGCTATGCTTACTGACCATACTGCTTAACGGCTGTATCTTTCTCCCGGAAATGCCGCAGCGGCAGCCCGGAGAGGAGCAGCGCTATCTCATCGAGGGGCAAAAGGCTTTTGACAATAAGGCATATCCTGAGGCCATAAAACTGTTTCAGGGGTATCTGGACAAATATCCTAAGTCAAAGGAATCTTCAATGGTGCTGCAGCGCCTGGGTGAGTCTTTTGAGGGGCTGCTGGAGATGGAATACCAGCGTCGCATCAAGAACGGTGAACTCGAGCCGCTGGTTAGAAAGCAGTTTCTGGAAAAGTATGGCAGTTATAACTGCTGGGAAAATACCCCTGCCGGTCTTGCCTATAACCGCAGCCATTTTAAAACAATTCTTGAGAAATATCCTGACAGCCCCATTACCGACGAAGCTGCCTATCACATGATCAAATGGGAGCCGGGCTACAAGGGCAGACCTGAAGGGGTGCTCCGGGAGCTGAAGCAGCTGCAGGAGATTTTCGAGAAGTATCCGACAACCTCGTTCCGGCCCATGATCCTCTACCAGATGGCGCACCGCTGCCACACTCTCTATGAGATTTATTCCTTTTCTCCTGCGGCTGAGGTGAGAAACCCGCAGAAGGCGCAGGAGTACCGGGAAAAGGCTCTTTTCCTCTACCAGCTCTCTCTCAAATCTCCTGAGCACACAAAATATTCAGATAAGTCCTGGAGGGAGATGGAGCAGCTGCAGAAGGGGGAGAGGATTTACCGCTTTGACTGATTGCAGGTAATTATCAAGGATGCTCTTCAGCGCAGGAATTCTTTAAGGTTGGTAGCGCCATAGTTAATTTCCGGGTGCTGGTCCCGCATCAGTTTTGCCACTATCGCCAGCATTTTTTTCACGCCCCCGGTCTTCACCGGATCTGTTCCCGGATAGATTCTCACCGTTGTCCTGTTATCTTTTAGAGAGGCCTGAATGAAAAACCGCTGCGGCGGCCCGTCTTCGATAGCTATGGCCTCAATAAGGAGCATCTTCCTGTCCCGGCTGATATAGATGTCCTGAGTTTTTAAAATTTCTCCTTCAGAGCGCTCCTGGGTTGACAGAAAAGACTCAAAAAATCGCTCACCATCGACGGTACCGTCTAAAACAATATGGGGCATACGTTCTCCCGGAATACGTGTCCATTTTTTCAAAATTTAACCACAGATCTGGCAGAGTTTGTGAGTTTGGAGTCGAGGCGGTCAGGAGTTAAAAAACGCCAACACTCTCAAACTCCTTAACTCTTCCAACTCGTAATTTCTGTCCCCTGTGGTTCCATATCCACATTGATGCTGCGTTATAAAAAAGGGTAACACCGCCATGATGTTACCCTTTTGAAAAACTGTGCTACTGGAACATCTTCTCTTAATTACCACGGGAGAAGCTTCGTTGTCACACCTTTAATACTCTGCAGAAACTGAATAATACCGGGCGAAGCAGAATAATAGGATTTAATAATCGATTCGCCGCCGGTCATTGATTTCAGATAGTTGTCTCTGAAACTTCTCAGCGCCGGCAGTGCGGATGATTTTTCTCCCAGTACAAACGTCAAGGCGCAGGGATTTGCGCGGGGCAGCTGGTTTTCATACCAGATGATCTGGTTTTCACCCATGCCGGCAACCACCACATCCAAGTCCCCGTCTCCATCCATGTCATTGAGGGAGATGTCCCCCGGATTTTTTATATCATCATCAAGAAGATGGTCTGTCCAGACAGCTTCGCCATTTTTCAACTGGTAACTGAACCAGTAAATCTTGTTTTTGAATAGACCGGATATTATCAGATCCGTCTTTCGATCTCCGTCAATGTCACCGGTAAAAAGGTCGGTACCCTCATACGTATTTGTTATCAGGTGCTGTATCCAGGGCGCAGTACTGGCTGCAGGCTGCTCATACCAGTAGATGTATGGGAGCTGAAACGTGGAAACGACCACATCTTTTTTACCGTCACCGTTCACATCCATGGTGTTAGCGTCAAAGGCCCTGACCAGAGCAGGATCTATCATCGTCCGGTCGAAAGTAACCTGGCCACTATTATTGTTCACATCAAGCCATGAGACATTTCCTGAATAATCAGGCTTGAATCCGGTGTGGGTATTAACGATATCTATTTTCCCGTCATTATTCATATCAGCCAGGCAAATAGTGCTTCCCGTTCCCTCGGGTAATGGCACCTTTGTCCACACCGCTCCCGGCTGATCAGGATGTCCGGGGTTAAGGAACAGAACAGCACCCTTGTTCCCCCCTACAACGATGTCCTGTGTTCCATCTCCATCTGCATCCATGGTATAGACCTTGAAATAGGAGTCAGCAACTTCGGGCTCGACTTCAAACCGCTGCCAGGGGCTCGTGATAGGATCAGCCGGCGCCTTAAACCAGTAAACAGCTCCCTTGGGGTTAAGCACGTTTCCCGTAACAACCACCACATCTTTACGGCCGTCCCCGTCAATATCTGCGATGACAATCCCGCCTGCGCCAACTATGGGATCGGTTTCAGGCTTGTCAGAGCTGATGACGACCTTCTCCCAGGCCAGCCCCTTTTTCAGATTATTACGATACCACGCTACTTCAGAGTTTGATCCATTGGGATGCACGTCAGACGTGGCAGCGACATCGGGATTTCCATCTCCATCGATGTCTGCAACGTCCAGGTAAATCGGGCTGGTCTGGGCCCCGATGACATGCCGTACCCATCCTTCTGCGACGGTTGCAGATGCGTATGCTGGCAGGCACCCTATTAACAAAGCGATAAGGATTAACTTCTTGCTCATGGCTGAACCTCCTTTGTGCTGCGGTGTGCACAACTGCGTTAAGAATTAAGGGCCTTCCGTTTAATTGAAAACCGGAATAGCACGTAAACAACAAACAATGCCGGTCTACACGGCTCTATAGAGTTTAACCTGCCACAGTCTGCAATGGTGCGCTTTATTAATACATGTGGAATGAATTGTACTCCGTTAAAAGTAAAAACGGTCAGGAGTTCAGAGAGAAAAAACGTGCGTTTGCAGCGCTCAATTTGTTCAGGTTATTAAATAGTTCAAAATAAAACTATTATATTCAGCAGCATTAGTCAATCACTATTTCCTGTCCGGTTCTTTCCCCTTTCCGCTCAGTCAAGATGGGCGCAGCGCTTCACGTGTCCGGCAGGCAGTGCCGCCTCAGCTGATTATTTTTTGCGCACAGCTTTTGTTTCGCGCAGAAAAAATTCACTAACCAGCAGCAGTATCGCTGCAAACAGAAACCATTGGAACCGCTCCTCCCAGCGTTTCTTGCGCGTCGAGCGCAGCTCTTTTTTTTCCATTCTGCCCCGGATATCCTCCCGGTATATTTTATTCAGATCCAGATCCCCGGTTACCGAGCGCACATAGCTCCCGCCGGTCTCAAGAGCTATTTTCTGCAGGGCTGCCTCGTCAAGCTTGCTCAGCACCATCTCTCCCCGCCCGTCTTTTTTAAATCCGCCTGAGCCGTCTTTCATCGGGATGGGCGCCCCGCCGTCCTGCCCGACGCCGATGGCAAAAATTCTGATGCCTTCTTTTTTTGCCTCCTGTGCTGCCTCCAGGGGACTTTCCTCATGATCCTCGCCATCAGTAATAATAATGAGAGCCTTGGAAGTTCGCTCGCGGCGGCTAAATGAATTAATGGCTGCTCTGATTGCCTGGCCGATGGCGGTCCCGGGGACCGGTATCAAGTCCGGCTCAAGGTAATCAAGGAATAGCTTGAACGCCCCATAATCAAGCGTGAGCGGGCACTGGACAAAGCTGGTACCGGCAAAAGCAATGAGGCCGATCCGGTCTCCTTCAAGCATTCGGCACAAATCATAAACTTTGCGCTTGGCCCGCTCCAGGCGGCTTGGTTTTATATCTTCCGCCAGCATGCTCTGGGATACATCGATTGCCACCATGATATCAATCCCCTGCCTCTTGATATCCTCCCACTGAAACCCCCACCGCGGCTGCAGCAGGGAAACGACCAGAAAGCTCAAAGAACCCAGTAACAGCGCTGCTTTCAGCTTCTGCCTTCCCGGAGAGACTGAAGGCACGAGCTCGGCATACAGGGTTTCTCCGCAGAATGCCTTTATGAGCTTATCCTTTTTCCTGAAGGCATAGAGGTAAAAGAATATAAGCGCCGGCACCAGCCAGAACAGAAACAGATATGAGGGATAGGCGAATTTCATGTTTGCGCTTTCAGCGGGCAGCTTTCAGCATGGCATATCTCAGCGGAAAGCTGCGGGCTTGTATGCTCCGGTTCATGGTATTTTTCGCAGCCGGGTATTTGCCAGGAGTATTTCAACCAACACCAGGCACAGCCCCGGAATAAGGAACCAGGCAAACAGCTCTTCATACTCCATATACTCCTTTACCTTGGCCGCGCTCTTTTCCATCTTGTCTATCTGCTGATATATAGCTTTCAGTGCTTCGGTATTGGTTGCCCTGAAGTAAGTGCCGCCGGTTTTTTGCGCAATCTCCTTCAAGGTTTCCTCATCAAGGTCCACCCGCTGATAAACATACCGTTGGCCAAAAAGGCTGTCGACCAGAAAGGGTGCTTCTCCTTCAGTGCCAACCCCTATGGTGTACACCTTGATACCGCAGGTTTTTGCGATGTCTGCTGCGGTTGCCGGGGTAATGGAGCCGGTATTGTTTCTCCCGTCAGTGAGAAGAATTATAATCTTTGATTTTGACGGTAAATCCTTGAGCCGTTTCACGCAGGTCGCAAGGGCTGATCCTATGGCTGTCCGGTCCCCTGCCATGCCGATTTCCAGCTTTTCTAAAAAACTCAGGAGGACCCCGTAGTCAAGCGTGAGCGGGCACTGGGTGAATGCCTCCTCGGCAAACACCACCATCCCGATACGATCATTCTGCCTCCCGCGGACGAATTCCTCTACCACTTTTTTTACTACCTGGAGCCGGTTTACCCGCTTATTATCGAGCGTGAAATCAAGGGCATTCATGCTGCCGGAGGTGTCAAGACAGAGCATAATATCAATACCCTCGGTGAGGATCTCCGTTGACCTGTTGCCTGATTGCGGCCGTGCCAGGGCAAAAATCAGCAGGCTCATGGCCAGGCACCTCATAAACAAGAGCCCTTTTCTCCATGCAGGCGTCTTCGACTGTTTTATCTCCTTAAGGGCTGCAAGGGATGAAAAGCGGATCCTGCTGCTGCGCTTCTTTACTGAATACAGCACCATCAGCGGCACTATCAGTAACAGTAGTAATAACCAGGGATCTG